>DALTWR010000077.1 GCA_029986975.1 Methanocorpusculum sp. | reverse complement strand
TATTTGCTCTAAACGCGAATTTATACCACCCAAATGCCATATATAAATATTGACAAAGAGACACTAAAAAACGAAACCGCAGAAGAGATAAAACGATGAAAAGTACCTCACAAAAGGTAACACTTCCATTCACATAAATACTCAAAAAACCAATATATGAGTAGAAGAGGGTTGGAAATAACAGAAGAGTTCCAACCCCCGCCCTCTTCCGTTTTTTCCAGCATCTCTTTATCCACCCTATCAAAAAAAATCAGAAGTAAGAGAAACAAAACTCAGAAACCTGATAAAATCTGCGTGAAATTGGACTCGCACGAAAAACCGTCACCAGATTAAGAAAATCAGGGCTCAAATTGGGCTTGAAGTATTTCGGATAAACATTCGTTAATATAGGCCTAAGTCCAAGATAAAAAATAGGCAAAGAGAACATGAGAAAACAAAAAACTCACACACGTGAAACCTATTCCCAACGTTTTCTCGCCCGCTCTCTCACCTAAACCCTGAAAAACCAATGCCGCATTCTCCCAGAGAAACCAGACCAGCTCAGGCTCTCCAAAACGGCATCAGGAGACACAAAAAATGAAAACCGAAAACAAGAAAAAAACTGACAGACTCAGAAAAACCGTACCGCCTAACGACCACAAAAACCGCGCAGAAAACCGTGAAAAAACACGCGAGCGGGCATCACATGAATTCAAAACCCCAACCGGAGAACACATCAGATACACCGCCCCTGCACTTTGGGAGAACTGACATGGAAAACACAACCCCATCCGAAACAAAACCCGCAGAAACCGCAGAAACACCAACCGGACTCTGCCTCGAAGCATTCGCAGACGCAGCACTACCCTCAGCCGGCGAAGAACTCGAAATCATCATCTCAGAACACCCCATGCCGGAACTCGTCATCGACGGAGACACAGAAAACTTCATCTTCCGCGTAAATGAATTCCTCTGGCACTACAACAAAGACCACCCAAGCGTATTCTTCAAAGACGGAAAACTCGTCGAAGTAACCGAAAACGAAACCGGAGAACACTCCATCAAAAAAATCACTGTGCCGATGCTGAGAAGAATCCTCGGCAAATTCGGCATGTGGAAAGACTTCACCACCAGAAAATCCCTGCAGCTCTCAATCGACGACTTAAAACTCATCCTCGAAACACAGCCCAAACGCCTCGACAACGTACCGCCCTTAAAAGGACTCTATGACGGCGCACTGCTTCTCAAAGGACACATCCACGCAGCGCAGGGCTATGACGAAGAAACAGGATACTACCTTACCAGAAGCTATGAAATTCCAACCGTCCCGGAAAACCCGACAGAAAAAGACATCGCATCCGCAAAAGAACACATCGCCCGCTGCCTCAAAGACTTCCGCTACGCAGAACCCGTTGACTTCGACAACACCGTATTAGCGCTTGCAACACTCATCTTCCGCTCAGGACTCGACGGACCTGTCCCCATCTGGATTGTCGATAAAAACACATCCGGCGCAGGGGGCACCATGCTCACACAGATTGTAGGAGCACTCGCCTCCGGAAAAATCCCCACACTCTACTCAACCACAAAAAATCAGAGCGAAATGGAAAAAACCATCCGCACCGCACTGAAAAACGGTGACAGATACGTAATTGTAGATAACATCACCGCAGAAACCGACTGGGTTTCAGAAACCCTGCTGTCAGCTACATCCGGCACAGGTGAAGTCACCATCAGAAACATGAAAACCTATGAATCGTTTACCAGCAAAGCAAAAATGTTCTTCGCCGTAAACGGAATCAACATATCAATCCGCGCTGATGTCACCCGCAGAATGTTTCGCACACGGCTTTCCACCCGCCACGCCGCAGAAGAAGAGAAGTATCCGAAAACAAAAACAGAACTCATGCAGGAAGCAGCAGAACTTCATCCGATGATTCTCTGGAGCTTTGCCGTCCTCTATCAGGCATGGCGCATGAGCGGATACGTTCCTGCGAAACGCTGCAGCGGAAACATGGATGAATATCCTCAGTGGTACACGCTGTGCGCCGGACTGCTCTCCTTTGCAGGATATACACATCTGCTCGAAAACGAGTACGAGCTGCAGACAACAGAAGACGAAGTAAACACCGAAAAAGCCCAGTTCATCAACAGACTCTATGAATGGAAAGGGATGAGTCCGTTTACGCCGAAAGAGATTATCGACAAAGTCCTCATCGAAGCAGACGACAACGGACTCTCGCTCGCAGACGGTCTCTTGAACTTCGCAGACGACACCTTAATCACTGCGGCAAAAAAGCGGATGGTAAAAACATCTGCTGTCGGCTACTGGCTGAAAGGATATATCGGCTGCAAGTTTGCAGGATGCCCATACTATCTGGATAAGACACGAGGAAGTCATATTACCTATGTTCTAAAAGAGGTTGTGTCTCAACAGACTCTGTAACGTAAAAAGAGATTCTGGAGTGTTTCAGACAGAGCACTCTCATTCCTCTTCCTTTTTCACCCGCACAACCGGAATCCGGTCATCTCTGGCGTCGCCAATGAAATTCTTTGCAACAATATAACACTCCGTGCTCCCACGCCTCGTCGCAACAGACCTGATAACACGAACCGAATAAAACTTCTCCTTAACCAAATCCACAAGCTCATTAAAGTCCGACCCCTGAAACGACTTCATCACAAGATTTCCGCCCTGCTTCAAAAGCGACGCCGCAAAATTCAGCGCTGACTCATTCAACGCCATAACACGCGCCTGATCATACGCCTTAGCGCCTGAAAGATGAGGCGACGCATCACAGACCACAACATTTACCGAAGGCATCGCCGCGCGGATTTTTTCCTGAATTTCAGTCGTGGTAAAATCTCCCATGAACGTGATAATTCCTTCAAGAGGGGCGATGGGGTTTAAGTCAACGCCGCAAAGCTGTCCGTCGGTAAGAGTCCGTAAAACCTGCAGCCAGCTCCCGGGAGCTGACCCTAAATCTACCACATTGTCTGTTCTTCGTATGATATTGAAACGGGTGTTTATATCGAGCAGCTTATATGCAGACCGAGCGCGGAATCCTTCCTTCACAGATTTCCGGTAAACTGCATCGCGAGTCCATTGTGATCCCATATTTTACCTCCGTATTCTCTCTCAGATACTCCTTTGAGAAATAGTATTTATTACCTTGTATGAGAAAACATATAAATATAGTTTTAACTTTGCCGCGCCAATACATAAGTAACAGCCGGAAAAGAGGAACAGCACAATGTTACAGGCAACAATCAAAGCAGACATATTCAGGGAAACCATTGAAGCAATCTCAGCACTGGTAAACGAATGCCGTCTTCACCTCGACGCAAACGGAATCAGAACAATCACTGTTTATACCTCCAACGTCGCAATGTCTCTCTCGAACTTTCCGCAGATGCATTTGAAAGCTTCAATTTCACAGGAGACGCCGCAGAACTCGGTCTCGACATCGAAAAGATTCGCTCAATGATGGGCTTAATCGGAAAAGACGATGTCTCTCTCGACCTCGACGACACCGGAAAGAAGATGAAACTCACCTTCGGCGGCTATGAATACTCGTTAACTCTTCTTGATACCAAAACCATCAGAAAAGACCCGAACACGCCGAACCTGAACCTTCCGGCAGCATTTGAAGTAGCAGGCTCCACCTTCAACGATGCAATCAAAGCAGCATCCATGGTTTCTGACAAACTTGCACTTTCCGTCTCAGCAGAGACCAAAGTATTCACGATGAATGCAGAAGGCGACTCAGATAAAATTAAGCGCGAATTATCCGGCGAAGACGTTTCCTACACAGCATGCGACAATGCGCGGTCTTTATTCTCACTCGACTACTTAAAAGACATGGGACGCGCAATCTCCCGCGCAGAAAAAGTACAGATTAAACTCGGAAACGACCACCCGGTTCAGTTTGCTTTTTCCTACGCTGAAGGCAAGGGTAAGATTGGATACCTTCTTGCGCCGAGAATTGAGGCTGATTAATCCGGAATATGCCTGCTGTTGAACTGCGGGACTTACTACATTACCCTTTTTTACCTGAAGCACAGAAGGTTTTAGCATCCCGCGGGATTTCCGTTGATTCGTTATCAAAGACTGATACCGGCAGAAATTATCTTGAAAAAGCCTGCCGGCGTGTGACATTTGCAATAGACGGGAAAGAGCTTTATCCGGCGGATAATTCCGGCGATAATGTCTCAGATATTGTAACATATGTTTTAGCGCGGATTCTTGTATCGTGCGTAAAAGACCGGCAGACAATTCATCGGTTTGTCAATGCAGAGGCAAAACGTGTCTATTCTGCGCTTTCTGCTGAACAGAATACCTCTTTAAAGCAGCGTGTCTGCTCTGAGTTCGGCATCTCCGTTGATACAAAAAAACTTACCGTCATTCAGTATGTGGAGATGTGTTCAGGCATTCGTGACGCAAAGTGGCGTCTGATTAACCGGGATGTTTTTGACGGTTATGTTCCCGTCTCTTCAGATGAACTGGAGATTCTCCTCTGCGAAAAAATCAAGAATCATTTAAGTTCAAATCTTCCGCTCGCCGTTCCTGCATCCCTTGAACGTGAGCTGCAGCCGTGGGTTGAAAAGCTTACGACGAAGGTTAAAGAGCGTACCTTAGAAGAGTTTGGAACGGTTGAAGAGACAGCGTTTCCGCCCTGTATTCAGACACTTATCCAGGCAGCGGCTGCAGGTGCTAATATTGTGCATTCCGGGCGGTTTGCTCTTGTTACGTTCCTGCACACGGTTGGTATGAGCGAAGATCAGATTGAGGGGATTTTCTCCCGCAGTCCGAATTACAATGCGGATATGACTGAATATCAGGTTAATCATATCCTAACGCATGAGTATGATTCGATGTCGTGTGCCACGATGCAGACGCATGGTGTCTGTTCGCATAAGTCAGCGCAGTGTACGAAGATTAATCATCCGCTAAATTATTACCGGAATGCGAAGAAGCTTGCGGAGCGTAAACGGCTCGCAGAAGAACGCAAAGCGGCAAATGAAGCAGCTGCAGCAGCGGCGAAAGCAAAGACTGAAGCAGGGAAGGAGAAGCCGGATTCTGCAGGTATGCAGAATTCTGAATCTGCTGAAGAGAAGAAATAATTCCGTTTTTTGCTTTTGATTTGTTTCTGCCCATAAGACGAAACTACTTCAGATGTTGAAATTGTTTATTCCCATAGGCATAAACAAAACTCAGTTTTAGAAATGTTTATGCCCATAAAACGAAAACTATAACCAATATTGAAATTGTTTATTCCCATAAGCATAAACAAAACTCAGTTTTTAGAAATGTTTATGCCCATAGAACGAAAACTATTTCCTATATCGAAATTGTTTATTCTC
>DALTWR010000076.1 GCA_029986975.1 Methanocorpusculum sp. | reverse complement strand
ATAAATTCTAAAGAACCCTGTCACTCTTTTTTAACTATCTTCCTGCACACAAACGTACAGACATCTCTCCCGCAGCGTCTGTCGCACGGGTCTATATGGATAATGACCGACAGATGCGGAATCTCTGCAGTCATCTCATCTTCGATATGTTTTGCCAGATGATGCGCTTCATCGAGAGGAAGTTTTGCAGGCATCATCAGATGGAACTCGGCAAAACAATCAGGACCTGCTCTTCGTGTTTTTAATCCGTGATAGTTTGTATATTCATCATGATGGCGTTCGATTATGCCCTCGATTATGTCAAGCTCCTTATCATCCAGACTTTCATCCATCAAATCCGAGAAACTTTTTCTGATAAGATGCCATGCGCTGCGCACAATAAACAAAGCAACCGCAATGGCAATGATAGAATCAAGGAAGGAAATCTGTGTTATCTGAATCACTACAATTCCCAGAAACACACCTGCTGATGTCAGCACATCTGTTCTAAGATGCCATGCATCACTTTCAAGGGCGATTGAATGAGTGCGTTTTGCAACCTTCATCAGACACTGCGATACAATAAAGTTCATCAGAGCAGACACACCCATAACTATCAGACCGATATAAAGGACATCATACGATATTTCAGACTCGCCGGAGATAAGTTTTGACACAGCCTCCCAGATGATAACGCCCGCTGCAGCGAGAATTAAGATTGCTTCAAGCATGCCGGACGCATCCTCATACTTTCCGTGACCGAATGCATGGTCGCGGTCAGGCGGAAGAGAGGATTTTTTGACGGAGAAAAATGCAACAAGCGATGCAAACAAATCGATGCCTGAGTGTACTCCTTCGGAGATGATGCTCACAGAGCCGGTACAGATACCGGTGATTATCTTTGAAGTGGTAAGAACAGCGTTTGAGATGATAGACAGACGTGCGACTTTTCGTTTATCCCGATTTTCCTGCTCGATATCGTGCGCCATAATTTTTTCATCCGTTACTGCGATAACAAGACACAGTCTTTATCCTGCATCTCAGGATTATTCTTGCAGACAAAAGTACACGTATCGCATCCGCATCTTTTGCTGCACGGCTCGACATAGATTACCACAAAGCAGCGCGGAATCTCAGCCTTAATTTCTTCTTTAATGCGGCGCTCAAATTTGTGTGCATCTGTTAAGGTGAGGCCGCACGGCATCATCAGATGGAACTCAACAAAGGTATCAGAGCCTGCTTTTCTGGTCTTAAGTCCGTGATAGTTTGTGTATTCTGCATCATGCCGCTCAATTATCTCTCTGATTTTTGCCGATTCTTTTTCGCTCAGACTTTTATCCATTAAGTCATTGAAACTCCGTTTGATGATGTGGTATGCTTCGCGCAGAATAAAGAGAGCAATACCTATGGCAATTACCGAATCAATCCAGTAAAGTCCGGTGAGCTGAATCAGCAGAAGACCTGCAAAGACGCCGACAGAAGTCAGCACATCAAATCTGATATGCCATGCATCGCTTTCAAGGGCTATTGAGTGAGTGTCGCGTGCAACCTTCATCACGCGAAGAGATACAACGAATTTGATAACAGCAGATATTGCCATCAAAACCATGCCCACTGAGAGCAGTTCTGCTGCGATTTCAGATTCGCCGGATATGAGGTTTGTTACTGATTCCCAGATGAGAATGCCTGATGCTGCAACGATGAAAAATGCCTCAATCATTCCGGAAGCGTCTTCATACTTTCCATGACCGAATGCGTGGTCGCTGTCCGGCGGAATTGAGGATTTCTTTACGGAGAAGAATGCAATGACTGAACCAAGCAGATCGATTCCTGAGTGAATTCCTTCGGAGATTATACTCATTGACCCGATGAAAAAACCGATGACTATCTTTGAAACGGCAAGAAACGCATTGGTAATAATGGATAGGGTCGCGGCTCCTTTTTTCGCCTTGTTTTCACTTTCGGTATCTGTCGGCATAAAGTTAAATTAGATTAGATGTTCTGCATAATAGGTATTTCCTTTGATTTCGGGTTTCGTGAGAGTGTTAACATGAGATACTGGAAAAATGTTAACGAAGAAATGAGCTAATCTAAAAATCAAAAAATAAGAAGAGTTTTGTAAAAGGTATGTTTTAGCTTATTTCATACCTTCGTTGCTCTGACCTTCGTCATCCTTTGGCGGCCAGCAGGTTACACCTTTCTGGCTGGATAAGACCTTCGGGTCAAAGACCGGCTCTTCTACACCGTCAGCTTTCTGGTTGAAGTAGTCACCAAGTGCTTCCCATGCATGCTTTGCGAGGAAGATGATAATACCTACGTTGAAGATACCCATTAATGCCTGGAATAAATCTGCAAGGTTCCATGCAAAGGTCATAGACCAGATAGAGGATAAGAAGACCATTACAACGATAATGATACGAAGAACAACAATTGCCCCTTTCTTTTCAGTAATGAATCTGACGTTACTCTCACTCATGGAGTAGTAGCTGATTAAACTGCTGAATGCAAAGACCAGCAGGAATGCTGCTAAGATGTAAGGTGCTGCTGCACCGAGGAAGCTTGCGGAAAGTGCTTCTGCTACAAGCGGTGCGCCTGCAAGGCTGTCTGCAAGTCCCTGTGCTGCAAAGTCGTATGCCGGGTATGCAGCATTTGTGTACATAATGATTACAAATGCAGTTGCGGAACAGACGACAACGGTATCAATTAAGACACCAAGTGCCTGCATTAAACCCTGCTTTACCGGGTGCTTAACGTGTGCAGAGGAAGATACGTTCGGGATAGAACCGATACCAGCCTCGTTGGAGAAGACACCGCGCTTTAAACCCCACATAATCATTGCTCCAATACCGCCGCCCACAAATGCCTGTGCACCGAATGCGTAGGAGAAGATAGTTTCTACGACTGCAGAAACCTGTGTGAAGTTGACTAAGACTAAAACGATTGCAAGAAGCATCCAGAGGATTGCCATAGTGGGAACTAACCAGGTGGAAACACGGGCAACTCTTCTGATACCGCCGAACACAATTGCTGCAGAAAGAACTGCAAGAACGATACCGATGATAAGTGTTAACATACTGATATCGCCGCCGGCAACGGAGAGGGATGCATCACCAAATGCACCTGCAAATGCAGTCTGCAGAGATGCGCTTGCCTGGTTTGCCTGAACGCCAATGAAACAGAGACCGTAAGTTACAATAATCATAATTGCCATGAAAATTGCAAATTTCGGCTTTCCAAGGCCGTTTTTAACGTAGTATGCCGGACCGCCGTGGAAGTATCCGTCTCCTTTCTTTTCTTTGTAAATCTGACCAACGGTGTTTTCAACGAAACTCGTTGCTGCACCGATTACGGCAAAAATCCACATCCAGAAAACCGCTCCGGGACCGCCCATAACAATTGCGGTAGCAACACCGGCGATATTTCCGACACCAATACGGGCACCCATACTTACGCAGAATGCCTGGAAGGAAGAAATGACATGCTTTCCTTTCTTCTCTCTGATTCCCGTGAAAGCAACTTTACACGCTTCGCCTAACCGGTTAATCTGAACACCCTTTGATCTGCAGGTTGCGTATATACCGAAACCAATCAGGAAAACAAAGGCGACGTACCAGACCCAGGTATCAGCTGTGTCAATAACGCTGCTCAATGCATCGTAGAAACTCATACCATAAATGTTTTCTCTTCATGGAATATAAAGGTGTGTTTAGTGATTTAGCATACGAAAGTGTCTGAGAGGATTCACGAAAAAATCAGTGCGGAAAAATAAATCAGAGAGAATCAAGCGAAATGCCGGCGAAGTCGTCAGCATTTGCTGATTCAGCAATACCAAATGCAGCAGAAATTGATTTGTTTTCAAGTGAGTTTGCTGCATCAACCATATAATCTAAAATATCTATTGAAAGCTCGCGCTTTTCGCGGCTCTTCTGCATCTGCTCGGATAAGAAACGAAGTGTTTCAGGGCTTTCACGTCTGAGCTTGGCAAGCGAGATGACGCAAAGATAAATCCGGGTAAGATTCCTGTCGGTGCCTGTGATGGTGTCAAAGAACGCCTTAAGAATCTGAGCCTGATAGGTCTCGCTTCCCATACTACTCTAAAATTGGTTTCAGGATAATAAATAGTTATCCCTTATTTTGCAGTGCTCACGATTTTAATGACATCGCCCATTTTAAGTTCTGCAGTATCTTTAATCCGCATCTTTGTCTTTGCGTCAACTGCGTACAGGAAACCTTTGCCGATATCAGTGTGAATCCTGAATGCAAGGTCACGCGGGGTAGAGCCTTTCGGAAGAAGCAGTGCATCCGGGAGTACTACGCCTTTTGCATTGCAGTATTTTCCTTCGTCTTCAACCGGATATACGATTATCATACCGCATTCTTCAAAGACTGCTTTGTTCAGCGCCTGCTGAACGCCGGTGCCGCCGAGTTTTTTCATATTCTCAGCAACAACAGTCAATGCTTTAATCTGCGGCGCAGAAAGTTTTGCACCTTCAGCCGGTGCAAACTTTGCATCGCCCGGGAGGTAGGTAAGCAGTTTTGCAGCTGATGCGCTCTTTAACGCGAGTTCTCCTGCGGCGATGGTCGGCACTGCGCCAAGGTCAATGAGTTTTTTCAGATTTTCTTCAGATGCCTGATCTGCTTTGTTTGCGGCGATAATCATCGGTTTTGAAACCGATAAGAGCACTTCACACATCTTTCCAATATCTTCTTCAGATGCTTTTGCAAGATTGATGCCGCACTCATCAACAGCGTCGCGAACCTGTACTGCATCGATTCTAAGACCAGCTAATGCCTCTCCTAATAAATCGATTAAGACATTTTCTTTGCCCTGTGCCTGACGAACCAGTCTTGGAAGGTGTTTTTGGACAATTCCTGCCATCCACATCGCAAATTCGTATCTGAGGAAAGCCACATCCTCAAGCGGGTCGCGCGTTCCCGGGTCAACCGGGTTTCCTTCGGCATCAGTGCTGCCTGATGCATCAACGACCTGAATAATAGCGTCTGCTTCACGGAGGTTATCTAAGAACTGATTTCCAAGACCGCGGCCTTTGTGTGCGTCAGGAACAAGTCCTGCAACATCTAAGAGTTCTACCGGCGTGAATCTGATGCCGTCAACACAGTTTCCGCATCCGCCTTCAATGCCGAGTTCTTTGCACGGACATACTGAGCGCACATACGCAACTCCCTTATTTGCATCGATGGTGGTGAACGGATAGTTTGCAATCTCTACATTTGCGAGGGTAAGCGACTTGAAAAACGTCGATTTGCCGCAGTTCGGTTTTCCTGCTAACGCGATTAAGAGCATGATATTTTCCTGTATTTTTTCTATGCCTACAAATAGGTCTGCTGGATAGTTATGCTTTGTGTCACAGCACGGTTAAAAAAAGA
>DALTWR010000075.1 GCA_029986975.1 Methanocorpusculum sp. | reverse complement strand
GTGTAGATATGGGGTTTATTTATCTTTGAAAGACCAATATTTATTCATGATGTTCTGTCCAAAGTGCGGAAAGCTTATGAAAGCCAAAGAAGGCAAGCTTACCTGCACAAAATGCGGTTATGAAGAAGTCATTTCAAAAGATGAAAAAGAACAGATGAAAAAAGTCGCCTACATGCAGGAAAATGATATCCTTATTGTTGACGGAGATGAAAACATCGGAACAAAACCGACAATGCAGATAGCATGTCCGAACTGCGGTCACAATCTTGCAGAGTGGTGGCTCAGACAGCTGAGAAGTGCTGATGAATCCGAGGTCAGATTCTTCCGCTGTACCAAGTGTCACCACACATGGCGTGAATACGATTAAAACCCATAAAATTTTATAAATTTCTTATTTTACCATCTCTGTCATCGGAGAGATGCTTTTTGTTTGTCTATCAGTTACTGTTTCATCCGGCAGATAGAACCGCAGGCAGGAGAATGTTTATATACTGGGGAGGATATTTATTATTAATGAAACCTGGTTTGCAGATACCTACAAAAATAGAGAATATCGTTGCCTCTACGAAACTGAGTGACTCTCTTGATTTGAATTTAATCTCAGAAAAACTGCCGGAAGCAGACTACAATAGAAGGCGTTTTCCAGGCGTTGTCATCCGTATGGAAAATCCTAAGCTTGCAGCTCTTCTCTTTAATTCCGGAAAAGTTGTCCTGACCGGCGCAAAAAGTCAGGAAGTGTTATCAACGGGACTGAAAAATCTGGTAGAAAAACTGAAAACTGTCTATACTGAGATTCCGGAAAATCCTGAATGTAATGTACAGAACATGGTAATCTCCGCTGATCTCGGCACTCATGTCAACCTGAATAAGATTGCCATGAGTTTAAGTCTTGATAAAATTGAGTACGAACCGGAACAGTTCCCCGGTCTTGTTTACCGTATTGACGACCCGAAAACAGTTGTTCTCTTATTCGGTTCAGGAAAACTCATTATCACCGGCGGCAAATCGGAAGAAAGTGCACAGCGGGCAGTCGAGATTATTTATACCAACTTAGAAAAACTTAATCTCATATAATCTTTTTTCCGCACGTTTAATAAAGCGTGTACTTTATGCGGCAGGAGAAACAATAGATAAGAAATGACTGAAGAATCTCCGCGAAAAAAACTTACCCAGCTATCCGGCGGCTGTCTGATTGTTGCAATCCTTTCAGCGATTATCGGATTAATTATGGGAGAGTTCGGTGTTTATCTCTATATCATAGCCGCACTCTCTCTTATCTTATCATTTGTTGTATTCTACTTTGCAAGAAAATATCCGGATACATCATCTAAAATAACTCCTGAAAAATGAAACAGATTACCTTCTCGAAAAATATCTTCCTGCCGCTTACAAGTGTCTGTGCAAACGCCTGCGGATACTGTTCGTTCAAAGAGCCGGTGCAGGACGGCTGTATTATGCGGCAGGATGATGTGAAAAAAGTCATCCGGCGCGGTGCTGAGTTCGGCTGTACTGAGGCATTGTTTACCTTCGGAGAACATCCTGAAAAGGAACGGGGATTTACCGAACACCTGAAGCGTTTCGGATTTTCCAGTATCTTGGAATATGCGTATGAGATGGGTAAATATGCTTTATCCTGCGGTCTCCTTCCGCATACGAATGCAGGGGTTATGAGTGAGGAGGAGATGCTGTACTTACGGGAAGTCAATGCGAGTATGGGGCTTATGCTGGAGACCACAGCTGATGTTGCAGCCCATGCCCACAGCCCGACAAAAGATCCAACTGTCAGAATCGAGATGATTGATACCGCAGGTAAACTGAAGATTCCCTTTACGACAGGGCTTCTTTTAGGTATTGGTGAAACCAGAGAGGACAGGATTGAATCGCTTGAGGTGATAAGGGAGCTGTATCTTAAACACAAACATATTCAAGAGGTTATTATCCAGAACTTCTGTCCGAAGGTCGGCACTGATATGGCAGATATTCCGGGAGCTGCTGTCGAGACCCTTTCCGACACGCTTCAGCTTGCAGCAGAGATTCTGCCGAAGGAGATTTCCATTCAGATTCCGCCGAACTTATCGGATGCCGGGCGCATTCTTCAGTACGGGGTGACAGATTTAGGCGGAGTGTCTCCGGTTACGATTGACTACATCAATCCGGAACATCCCTGGCCGGCGCTTGATGAACTGAATAATCTTGTTTCATCTGCGGGATATAAACTTTCAGAACGGCTTTGTGTGTATGAAAAGTACTGTAATGCAGAATGGATTGATGAAAGGATTCTTCCGCTTGTTGAAGTGCTTAAGAAAAAAGTGTACGGATAATTCTAAAAATATACCGATGAGTTATGCATCCATCTGCAGCAGTTCAAATGCTGCGAGGGCTTCTGCATACTCTTTACCAAATCCGGGATGAAGGTCTGGATGATATCTCTCGCGCAGAGTTCGGAATGCAAGAGAGATTGTCTTTAGGTTAGAGCCTTCCGGAACACCCAGAATTTTATAGGCTCTTTCTTTTGTCATGGGTTCTGCCATATTACTATATCATCGTTTTTTGAAGGGAAAAGGATTTTCTTAAAGGCAAAAGACCACTCTCGCAGATTTTGATAGTGACAAGACAAACTATATAAATATCTTTCAAACCAAATTATTACACAGTACTGTTACAAGTATCTCTTACTGGTGTGTAGGGATTTGTTGGTACTGGAGTAAAAAACGTGGAATCAACAGCATTAATAGGAATTATCGCAGCGTTCGTGGTGTACTTCCTTGTCATGATCGGTGTCGGTTTTTTCTACATGAATAAAAACAAATCCGCAAGCGATTACATCTTAGGCGGCAGAAAGCTGCACTACTTTGTATCTGCAATGTCTGCGGAAGCCTCAGATATGAGCGGCTGGCTTCTGTTAGGTCTGCCGGGAGTTGCATATTTAACAGGAATGTCTTCTGCCGGATGGACTGCGGTCGGTTTAGCTATCGGTACATATCTGAACTGGAAACTCGTTGCAAAACGCCTTAGAATCTTCACCCACAAGGCAAAAGACTCGATTACTATCCCTGAGTTCTTTAAGAACAGATTCGGGGACAAGAAAGCAATCACCTCTGCAATCTCATCGATTTTTATCATTGTATTCTTTATTGTTTACACTGCATCCCAGTTTGCAGCAGGCGGAAAACTGTTCCATTCCATCTTTGGTCTCGACTACACTGTCGCAATGGTAATAGGAGCAGCGATTGTCGTTATCTATACATTCATCGGCGGATTCAGGGCAGTCTGCATTACTGATACCATTCAGGCATGTCTGATGTTCTTCGCACTGATTCTTGTGCCGATTATCGGTCTTGTTTTACTTACCGGAAATGGCGCAGCAGTCAACTTTGACCCGATGATGCTTTCTCCGTTCCATGAGTTCAATCCGGCAACTCAGACCTTTGAGTTTATCTCGGTCTTTACTATTGTGTCCGGTCTTGCATGGGCGTTCGGCTACTTCGGTCAGCCGCATATCTTACCCAGATTCATGGGTATTGAAAAGCCGGAAGAGATTCCGCGTGCCCGTAAGATTGCTATGGTCTGGGTTATCATCTCTATGGCAGCAGCTATCTTTATCGGACTTGTCGGTCAGGTGTTCTTCAGCACCCCGCTTGCTGATGCAGAAACGGTCTTTATTGACATGACAGGAGCTACTGTTGGTATTATTCCATTCATCGCAGGTATCATCTACTGTGGTATCTTAGGCGCAATTATGAGTACGGCATCTTCCCAGATGCTTGCAGCATCTTCGTCAGTTTCTCAGGATTTATACAAGACTATCTTTAGAAAGAAGGCAACCGACAAAGAGGTTCTGCTGGTTTCCAAGTTTGCAGTTCTGCTTGTTGCAGCAATCGCATTTACTTTGGCACTTGATCCTAACAGTTCTGTCTTTGGTATTGTGTCCTTCGCATGGGCAGGATTTGGAGCTTCCTTCGGTTCTGTTATCTTAGTGGGTCTGTTCTGGAAGAGAATGAACTGGCAGGGAGCACTTGCAGGTATTCTCGGCGGAGGTATTACTGCATGTCTCTGGTACTTCGTTGTTGAAGGAATATTTGGAAACCCTCTCTACGAAATGGTTCCGGGAGTTATTGTTTCCTTACTCTGTATCTACATTGTAACAAAGATTACTTCTCCGCCGGAGAAGGAAGTTACTGATCTCTATGACGAGTATGCCAAAGAGCTCAGTAACCAGAAGACCTAAGTCTTCTATTTTTTATTCATAATTATTCAGCTCTTTTCTTTGGAAGAGTGACGGTTGTTTTTGTCGGCACGTATTGTCTGTAGCTCCGACGAGTCGACAATATTCAGATAAGTATTGAATAAATTACACATACCCTAAAAAAACAAGAGTGAATGTTTTCATTCACTCTACTCGGTTCAGCAATGGCATTTGGATGAGGGAAAGAAGTGGAGAGTTAAGTATGTTCCTTAAATCCGGCAGTGTAAACGCCGGGATCTAATCATCACTGATTTTTCTGCTTTGTGATAACTCCTCCTCTATTACTGGTATTTTAAGACCGCGTAACTCCTTTACTCAGTAATTTCTGCCGAGAATCTCAGAATAGTCTTTCCATCACTGTCCATCAGATTCAGCAGAGTCTCATCAGAATAAGACTCAATAGTGTAGGAGACAACCTTCGGAAGAACATTAAAGAACGCATCCTCAGCAGCCATATCTACTGCACCTCCTGCCATCTTCGTTCTAAACGGGTCAGAAAGAATCACAAATCCCTGCGGTTCAGTCTCGGATGCACGAAGAGAGTACGTTCCGCTGTATGTGTTAACCGGTGCATGTCCGCCATAGTTTCCGTCAGCATCGAAGGTAAGAGTCACTTTCGGATTGCTTACCATCTGCCAGGACATTGAATCCGGAAGAACAATATCTCTTACAAAGTATGCCGGGTTTTCATCGGAAACACCAGAGGCACTGCCGTCTTTTTCATTGAAGATAAAAAGCACTCTGCCATCTTTGTCGAAGAGTTTCAGCTCAGAACCTGCAACAGTGTATGAAGTTACGAATGCCAGATCCTTGATATACTCATCTTCGGAAGCCATGTCGATGGGAGAGCCTGCCATCAGAGTCCGGTAAACATTTCCTCCAAGTAACAGACTGCTGCCTGCTGCAGTGTACGACCCGCCGTATGAGTTAATCTGAGCGTGCCCGGTAAATGCTCCGTCATTTTCAAACGTCAGGGTAACACGTTTGTCATCAGTTAAGACCCATGTTCCGATGAGGGGCTGATTTTCAAATTCATTAACGCATCCTGCTGTGAGGACAACTCCGCAGACAACAGCTGCGGTTAAGATTACTCCGATTAGTTTCATGGTAGCACATAATTATATGACAGTATTCTATAAAAACATCTGGATAACTGCAAAATAATTGGAAGTTATTCT
>DALTWR010000074.1 GCA_029986975.1 Methanocorpusculum sp. | reverse complement strand
GCATACTTCTTGCCGGTTGCGTGTGCCTGACGGAGATCAATGACCTTATCAACAGTATCGAATCCGGAGTTCTCTGCAAGAGTAGTCGGGATAATCTCGAATGCCTTTGCATAGCCCTCAATGGCGAGCTGAACACGTCCGCCCACAGTTGCTGCATACTCGCGCAGGCGTAAAGATAACTCAGTCTCAACAGAACCTCCGCCGATGGTGTAGCTTCCGTCTTCAACAACATCCTGAACAACGCGCTTTGCATCCTCAACGGCACGCTCAAGCTCATCAGCAAGGTGCTGTGCAGAACCCTTGAGAAGGATAGTAACTGCTTTTGCGTTCTTGCATTCTGCAAGGTAGGTCATCTCGAGTTCCTCATTCATCTCGAGTCTGCCTGCAGTACCAATAACTCCCGGATAGATGTCTTCCGGCTTGGTGATAACCTGACCGCCGGTTGCTTTTGCTGCATAGTTGCAGTCCTTTTCCGGAACGAACTCAAGTGCGTAGATGCCGTGTTCTGCAAGGTAGTACTGAACCTGGTCATCAATGCCTTTGGTACAAAGAACAACATTGACCTTCTCTTCTGCGAACTTGTCAGCCATTGCCTTTAAGCGGGCGCGTTCTGCCTCAGAGAATGCGGAAAGCATCTCAGCGTCCTGAATCTTAATCTTGGACTTGGTCTGAGTCTTGGTAATCTCTAAAGGACCGTTTAAGAATGCTGCGCGAACACCCTTGATGGTCTTCGGCATTAATGCATCGGGTCTTGTCTTATCGATTAAAACACCCTTGACAAGCTCAGCAGACATGGACTCTGCACGCTTGGTCTTAACTAAGATGTCGCTTTCGTCAATGACCATCTTTCCGTTGGATTCCTCTGCAACGGTTAAGACTGCATCTACAATGACCTTTGCTGCATCATCGATGATGTTTTCGATGGATTTTCCAGTCATCGCAGTCTTTGCCATCTTAACAAGCATGCCCTTATCAGTGGATGAAACCTCAATGGCAAGGGAGTCAAGAATTTCAAGTGCCTTCTCCATTCCAAGAGTGTATCCTTTTGCAATGATTGACGGGTGAACTCCTGCTTCAACAAGTTTTTCTGCCTGTTCCATTAAAGAACCGATTAAAACAACTGCGGTAGTGGTTCCATCCCCGCACTCGTCATCCTGAGTCTCTGCGACCTCGACAACAAGTTTTGCACCCGGGTGTTCAACTGCTAACTCATGCAGAATAGTAGCGCCGTCATTGGTGATTACCACATCGCCGCTTCCTTTTGCAACAAGCATCTTATCCATACCGCGAGGGCCAAGAGTGGTCCGCACAGTAGCGCCTAACACTTTGGCTGCCATGATATTCGAGCGGAGTGCTTCGTGACCGGGCACTCTTTCAACGTTATCTTTCAGGATAACGATTGGCTGATTTGGATTTCCTGCCATAGTAATAACTCTCCTCTATTCTTGCTAAAAAGTTGGATTGGACTTCTATATATATTTGTCGCATTAGATTCCTGTTTTAATCAATACGCTTTACGTTGAAGAGCGGATATACAGGCACTCCTTCAATTTCACGGACACCGCGCTTATCAAAGAGCACACAGATGCCTACCGGGTTTGCCTTGTGCTTGCGAAGATAGACAACTGCTTCTGCAAGTGAGTTTCCGGTTGTGATGCAGTCGTCGATAATTACACAGCGTTTTCCTGCAACCTTGCTGAAGTTTCCGGAGATAGAACCAACGTTTCCTTCCGGGTTGTGCTTTGACGGATAGTAGATTGCAAGATTTAATCCGTGTTCTGCGGCAATGAGTGTAGCAAGCGGAACACCGGTTACTGAAAGACCGACTGCAGCATCGACTTCTTCTTCCTCGCCGGACTGTGCCTCAAAGTTTACCATCAGCATCTGGGCAACGCCGTTTAACAGGTTTGCATCGGAACTGACAACCGTCCAGTCGATATGGACATCTTTCGGTGCGGCTTTGTCTGAGGATGCTCCCTGAGTTAAAAGCCAGGTGATTGTATCTGTAGAAAGACTCAGTTCGTCAGCAATCTGACCAACCGGATGGCCGTCATCCTGCAGGGCGCGCGCTTTTTGAATAAGCTCATCTAATGATGACATATTCGTATATATATGACGTAGAAGGATATAGGAGTGTCTATAGATAGAGAAATCAAAAAAAAGGGCTGAATGGTTACGAATGAAAATTATCTATCAAGAATCTTTTCAATAACTTCAAGTGGCGCTGTTGTTTTAACACCCGTTCCACTGAAATGCGTACGTTCTGCGGTAAATCCTGCGTCATGAAGTGCTGCAAGGAAATCCTCCATCGAAGGAGGGGAGACCTTCAGTGATTTACAGATTGCGTGATACTCATAGAAGAAACAGGTCTCCGGTTCATTCTGCAGAATCGAAAGAAACTTTTCCATCTTCCGTGATGTGCCAAACCGCATCGAAGGAAGCACTTCTGCCATCTGTGAAAGCACCGCTTTATCAGAAAGTCTTCCCATCCATAAAGGACCTGCAGGAATCGTGTGAGCGCCGCAGTGCGGACAAACCTCCTCATGCGGGAGAAGAGTTCCTTTTTCTTCTGAACGGTAGAGACAGTGCGGACACTGATGAATAAAACCTATCTGCATCACTGTATCATCTGCAGCAGGAACTTTCGGAATAATTCTGATGTGAGAACGGTAGAAATGCGCGCTCGCGAAGGAAAGAATCGGCTCCATTCCCCGGTCGTATTTTACCAGCTCACGAGCCATCGCACCCATCATCATACGAAGACCGACTTCTGCATGATACTCGGTATTCAGCGGCGTTGCAAAATAGCGGCGAAGACCTGCCTTGAAATGCGCTCCGCAAAGCGGCGCCGTATCAGTTGCCGTTACGAAAAGATACCGCTTCGCAGAACGGGATGCCGCATCTAAAAACGGCATCGGCGTTCCAAACGGATCTAAATCCACCGCATCAAACCTTCTGCTGCACATAAGCATATTCGCATCAGAACAGGTCACCTCAATAGAACCCGGAAGACGCGCCGCATTTTCTTTGATGGTCGCAACCGCTTCCGGATTGAAGTCATTGATTACTGATGCGACATGCGCCTCGTTTGCAACACGAAGACCGCGAACGCCGGTTGCAGCCATTGAATCGAGATACTCTTCCGGCTGAAGAACAGCAAGAAGCAGAACGGTCATATCGCGGTTGAATTCCATTCTGGTATTGTAGAAAACCGGCGCAGACCCCGGAGGAAAATCAGCAGATTCATCCTGTACCGGCGCGTAAAAGACAGTGTTCCCTTCGGTTATTTCATGCAGATTCATATGTGTATTACGGGCATGCAGGGATTCGAACCCTGGATCTTCAGCTTAGGAGGCTGATGCCATATCCTGGCTTGGCTACATGTCCAATTCTTTTCTCTATTATTTCCCTTTACCACTATATGATTATTCCCAAAAACACCATTAACATTAATAGGATTCACGTTGAAGATTAATGACAAGAGGAAAATATGGCAGTACTTTTCAAAGGCAATCAATATATGGCTGAACGCGGTTCTTTTTTTCCGGAATCGGTAAAAATAGACGGGGATTTCTTAGTTGGTCCGCGCGGGACATTCTGGAAAAATCTCGTGGTGACAGGAAACCTCTATCTCTGCCCTGAGTGTCAGGTTAAAGGAAATATTATCTGCCGCGGCGGTGTCATCTCCCGCGGATGCGTTCTTGACGGTGAATTAAAAGTAACAGACGGCCCGCTTACGCTCTGCGATAAGGCAAACGTAAACAAGGTAAACTGCAGCGGAGATGTGTTCATCCGCCCAGGCGTTTCTGCCGGAGAAATTTACGGAGACACTATTCTGGTCTTAGGAAAAATCAACTGCGGCAAACTGCTCGGCAAAAAGACCAGAGTAGTCTCTGCAGAACAGCAGTTTTAAATTCACAATACCATTTTTAGATAATACGTTTTCTGCTGTCTCATCCGAAGAATAATTATTCATTCGCGTCCAATCTATTTTGCATGGTAAAAGCATTTATCACTGATATCGACGGAACGCTCACTGATGCAGGAAGAAGACTCTCGCTTTCTGCCGTCGCAGAAATCCGCCGCCTGATAGATGCTGATATTCCGGTTGTTTTTGCCTCCGGAAACACGGTCTGTTTCCTTGATACGTTATCCCACATGATAGGAACAGACGGAAACATCATCGCAGAAAACGGCGGTGCGTACCGGAAAGGATACTTAGGATGCCTGCACGTCGAAGGAGACCATGACCTCTGTTATGCGGCATATCAGAAAGTCATCGATGAACTGCAGCCAAAAGGAGATGAGCTGCGGCTCTTTAGTATAAATCTGCGGTATTCTGATGTTGCATTCGCCCGCGGGACTGATTTAAAGACGGTAAATGAGATTATTTCCGACATGAATGTTGAAGCAGTTGATACCGGGTTTGCTATTCATCTGCATACACCGGGACTTTCAAAAGGAAAAGCGTTTGCGGCACTCGCCGCTGAGATGGGGTTGTCTCCTTCTGATTTCCTTGCGGCGGGAGATTCGGAAAATGATATTTCAATGCTTGAGATAGCAGGAAAAGCCATAGCACCGGCAAACAGTTCACAGCGTACAAAAGAAGCAGTGACGAAAAAAGGAAGTGGCGGTTTTATCTCGGAGTTGTCATTCGGAGATGCGGTAGCTGAAGCGCTGAAAGAGAACTTCTGATTCTTAAAAAATTATTGTAACTCTATTAATAAGATACATCCGCTGATTTTAGTACTTTACATCATACTCAGTTACGAGATTACTTCCGACCATCTTCGTTGACTTCAAATCAAGCTTAATCATATCATTTTCTGAGCCTAACCGGGCACCGCCGACTAAAGACGGCGTATCAGCACCGCCAACAATAAACGGCATGTGAATCAGACGAATCTCATCGACGAGTTTATCATGAAGCATAAACCAGTTAAGCGTCGGACCGCCTTCAATGATAAGAGACGTTATCCCGAACTGTTCACATAAAATGTTCATCAGAAGCGGAAAATCAATATGTTCTTCCCCTGCGGTTACTACAAAGACACCGAGTTTACGGAACTCTTCGAGTCTGCTTTCCGGTGCTTTTTTCGTAACGGCAAGAACTGTGGGCGCATTTTTGACATTGAACACATTTGAGTCGAGAGGCAAATCCGCAGAAGCATTAGGTATTACCCGCAGAGGACTTTTTCCCTCAACAAGACGAACAGTCAGGTTTGAGTTATCAATTCTGATAGTGTTTGTCCCGACCATAATAGCATCGTAGGCTGCGCGCGTCTCATGCAGCATAACCTCAGCTTCAGGAGACATATATTTCATAAGCAGTTTGCTGGAGACACCCTTTCCAAGCGTCAGTTTACCGTCGGCGGTTATTTCTGATATCATTAATACGTGCGGACGCATCATCTCTTTCCTCTTATTAC
>DALTWR010000073.1 GCA_029986975.1 Methanocorpusculum sp. | reverse complement strand
CTTCAGCCCCTGCCCACGCAATAGATGCCGCAACAGAAGCCATGGGTCCGACATGTGCCTCAGCCGCCGCATCAGCCATACGCCGGACAATCAGCGGAGCAGACGCTGTGACATCAACTGCCTCATACGAGATTTTAAAAAAAGGGTCTGATGCGATATACTCTTCAAGCATACCGCGGGCAGAAAGCATCGCCTCTTTTGCAGCAGCGATGTATTCTGCCGAATCTGCGAGAACAGTTGTTATCGTTTCACGATAGGCAAAATGTTCACGAATCATTTATTTTTCTGCACACTTAAGGCACGCTGCGGACAGAACTCCGCACAGCGTCCGCAGAGAACACAGCGGTCGGCATCGACAACCAGCTTCCAGTCCTTATCGAAGGAAAAGACATGCTTCATACAAAGACTGATGCAAAGACCGCAGTCAACACACTCTGATGCATCGTGAGAGACCGCATCCTTTTGAATGTGGGATGAAACACCGTGCTTGGCAAGAGCCTGAGAGAAAAGCTCTGCCTGTGCATCATCAACCGCGAGAAGAACCCAGCCCTCTTCTCCTTCAATCATGGCACGCTCGATATTTACCGGAATGCCTGTTTCGAGAATAACATCTGCGATGGCAGGCTCCTGCACCACGCCGCGTCCGAACTCGACTAAGAGCTTCATCTGCGTCCCCTCCGGATAACAAGGTCACCTAAATCATAGGAGTTTAAAAGACCTTTTACATGATGGTCTGAATCGACTACCACAAGAGCGCCGATGTTGTTCTGCTGAAGAATGCGGGCGGCAACATCGATGGATGCGTCCGGCGTTGTTGTGTAAACATTCCGCACCATAATCTCAGCAACCGTTGTATCCTGACAGTCGTTTGCAAACGCCTTTGATACATCATAGGTCGTTACAATGCCTTTTAAGCGGCTCTCGCGGTCAATGACCGGCAGATGGTTTGTTTCCCCTTTGAGCAGGAGCGTTGCCGCCTCTTTTACGCTTTGGTCATCGGTGATGGTTACAAATTTCTTTACCATGCGGTCGGAGACATGCACCGTGTTTCCTTTCTCAGCCATTGGTTTGTTGCGTTTCTTGTTGTCAATCGGGCGCGTTGCTGCAGCCATCAGGAAGGTTCCCGCCTCAATTCTCTTTTTGAGTTCGCCTGCGACCTCACGGGCTTTCCGGTAACTCGAAAGAGGCGATGTGCGGATTTCTTCGCCGTCGATTTCTACAGAGCCGCTTTTGAGTTCAGCGTAGGTGACTTTTCTGATTGTCGGACGGTCTCTAAACGGTGTTCCGTAATCTACAATCTCGGTAACCAGATCTTCGTCGCGGACTGCGGTGTGTTTTACCATCTCCTCATTTAAGAGCGGAATCGGAACTCCCACACCGACATACATGGTTACCCCATACCCTGTCATAGTTGCAGCGCGAATAAACTCAGGAGACATCTCTTTGAGGTTTCCGCAGGTCATCAGGGTTGAAAATCCTGCGGCAGGAGAACTCTGTGTTCCTTCGCCTATGATTATTCCGTTTGCACCGCCTAAGAAAATCGGCGTTCCGGAGCCGATTGCCTCAAAGTTCGGGTCATTCGGCAGAGGGGATAAGCATCCGGCGCCTGAGTAGGTTACGTTTCTGTGCCCGGGAAGAAGACATCCCATGTAGGTTTTTATTGCCCTGTTTCCCATATTTGTTGCCGCATCATAACACTGATATGAGTTTCTCGGATTT
Organism: Methanocorpusculum sp.; assembly: GCA_029986975.1. Lineage (GTDB taxonomy): Archaea > Halobacteriota > Methanomicrobia > Methanomicrobiales > Methanocorpusculaceae > Methanocorpusculum. The sequence goes on along the minus strand of DALTWR010000073.1, from coordinate 3,721 downwards.
ACCATGACTGCCTGATTGAGTTCGTCGAGGGTGAACTCATTGATTATTGAACGGCGCGGATAGCAGTCTGTTCCATGACCGGTTGCTCTGAGTTCTACGGTTTTTCCGGAGATGAAGTCTTCTATGACGTGAGCGCCGCCGTAGTCTGCATGACGGGTTTCTGATTCGGCAGTAGCTCCCAGATAGCAGTCAACCGCTGCAAGACCGGCATGTGCTTCGACGTCGTTTAAGTACATCTTTTCCATGCGGATGGGGATTTCCGAGTGACCGAAGTTTAAGAATACGCCTGATGAGCACATCGCGCCGAAAGTGCCTGTTGTAACAACATCCACTTCCTTAAGTGCCCCGTCTGTGCCGAGTTCATCGACAAGATCGGGCATTTCTTCAGCAGTTGCTACACGGACACTTCCATCACGAATACGCTGGTTTATTTCGTCGATGGATTTGTGCATAATAGACAATAATTCTGTATTCATTCTATATATAATGGCGGGTTTGAATGCGGGGTCAGACTCCGAAAATAAAATGTGTTCTCTTCTGCGAAGAATCACTTGTACCTGTTTACCCCCTCGTCTGACGCAGAGGTTTTTACCGGCGAACATTGCCTACACCACGTACAAACTGAGCAGCATTCATGAGTAAACTTTATGAGCAAGACCTAACCATCCGGCAAATTCATATTGATTAATCATGATAATTATAAGGTGTTATGAGAGAACTTCGTATCCACGGAAGAGGAGGTCAGGGTTCGGTAACGGCTGCAGAGTTAATCGCAACCGCAGCATTTACCGCCGGCGTCTTTTCCCAGGCATTTCCGGCGTTCGGTGTGGAACGCCGCGGGGCACCTGTACAGGCATTTGTCAGGTTCAGCGACCAGAAGGTCCGCCTGAGAAGTCAGGTCTATGAACCCGATTATGTCATCGTACAGGACAGCACCTTAATCCGCGACGTCAATGTCTTTGCCGGCATGAAAGAAGGCGGAATCGCCTTAATCAATACCGAAAAGAAAGTTGACTATGACGTACCCGAAGGGGTAAAAGTCATCACCTTCGATGCAACCAAAGTCGCCATCGAAGAAATTGGACTCCCGATTACCAACTCCACGTTAATGGGCGCATTTGCAGCCATCTCCGGAGAGATTACCCTTGATGCATTAAAAGAGGCAATCGAAGGCAGATTCCCGGGAAAACTTGCCGTAACTAACTTTGCCGCCGCAAAACGTGCCTATGAAATGCTGAAGGAGGCGAAGAACTAATGCCGCTTGGAATTGGCTGTACAGCACGCCCGGGAAAAGGCAGAAACAACAAAACCGGCTCATGGCGTGTCTATTACCCCATACTTGACACCGCAAAATGCACAAAATGCGGCACATGCCAGTTAATCTGCCCTGAAGGCTGTGTATATCAGAACGAAGACAAAACCTATGCAATCGACCTCGACTACTGCAAAGGCTGCGGTCTTTGCGCAGCAGAATGTCCTGACAAAGCAAAGGCGATTTCAATGCATCTGGAGGAAAAATAAATGACAATGAAAATTATGGAAGGCTCGATGGCTGTCGCAGAAGCAGTAACTCTCTGCCGCCCGCAGGTCATCTCCGCATACCCGATTACCCCGCAGACGCATATCGTAGAAGATTTGGCATCCATCATCGCCGACGGAAAACTTGACGCAGAATACATCTGTGTTGAATCCGAATTCTCCGCATTATCCGCCTGTGTCGGTGCCTCTGCTGCAGGAAGCAGAGTTTACTCCGCAACCACCTCACAGGGACTTGCATTGATGGGAGAGGTGGTCTTCAATGCTGCAGGTATGCGCCTTCCGATTGTGATGGGTATCGCAAACCGTGCAATCTCTGCACCGCTTTCCATCTGGAACGACCAGCAGGACTCCATTATGATGCGTGATGCCGGCTGGATTCAGACCTACGCAGAAGACAATCAGGAAGCAGTGGACTTACACATCTTATCCTACAAAGTCTGCGAAGACCATGACATTCTCTTACCCGCCTTTGTCTGCTTTGACGGATTTATCTTATCCCACGTCTATGAGCCGGTTGACATCCCTGAGCAGGAAGAGGTTGACAGATTCTTAGGTCCGTTTAACCCGTACCAGAAACTCGACTGCAAAGACCCGATTTCATTCGGTATGTACGCAACCCCTGAGTACTATCTTGAGTTCCGCTACGAACATGACGCAGCAGTCAAGCGTGCAGCAGAAGCTTTCAAGAAGCACGCCAAAGAGTTTGCAGAGATTTTCGGACGTGACTACTCCGAGTTAGTCACTAAATACCAGATGGACGATGCAGAAACGGTAATTGTTGCGATGGGTTCAATCTGCGGAACTATCAAAGACGCCATCGATGAGATGCGTGCCGCAGGAAAGAAGGTTGGACTTCTCGGCATCAGAATGTTCAGGCCGTTCCCGTCTGAAGACATCCGTGCCGCCTTATCTAACGCAAAGCGTGTTGCAGTTCTCGATAAAAACATCAGTCTTGGCGCCAAAGGTGCGGCGGCTCTCGAAATCAAAGACGCCTGCTACGGCATGGATGTTCCAATCTTAGATTACATCATCGGTCTTGGCGGACGTGATGTCAAGATTTCCGACATCAAAGAGGTTGTAAAACTCTGCGAAGAAGGAAAAGGCGATATGTTCTACGGTTTACGCGAGGAGGTGCTCTAAAATGGTTGACAGAAAACTTGAAAACTTTGAGTGCGGTCACCGTGCCTGCGGCGGCTGCGGTGCATCTGCAGCAGTCAGAATGATTTTAAAAGGCGCCGGAGAAAACACGATTGTTGTATCTCCTACCGGATGTCTTGAAGTCTTCTCTACCCCGTACCCTGAAACAGCATGGAAAACACCCTGGATACACTCTCTCTTTGAAAACGCATCCGCTGTTGCATCAGGTATTGAAGCTGCTTTAAAGAAGCAGGGAAGACTTGGAAATGAAAAAGTTCTCGTAATCGGCGGAGACGGTGCAACACTCGATATCGGAATGCTTTGTATCTCCGGTGCATTCGAGCGCGGACATGACTTCACCTATATCTGCTATGATAACGAAGCATACATGAACACCGGTATTCAGCGTTCCGGTGCCACCCCGTATGATGCAGACACCACAACCACACCTGCCGGTGCCTGTTCGTTCGGAAACAACCGCCCGAAAAAAGACCTTCCGCAGATTCTTGTTGCCCACGGTTCTCCGTATGTTGCAACCGCCACGATGGCATATCCGATGGATTTGATGAAGAAGGTTGAGCGGGCAATGAACACCAAAGGTCCCTGCTATATTCAGGTTCACGCACCGTGCTGTACCGGCTGGGGATTCGACAGCTCTAAGACGATGGAGATCGGACGCATGGCTGTTGAGTGCGGTCTCTGGGTTAACTATGAGATTGTTGACGGTGTTTTACAGACGCAGAAGAAGGTTAAGCGTGTGCCGGTAGATTCCTATCTGCAGGCACAGAAGCGTTTCCGCCATCTCTTCAAACCCGCAAGAAACGATGCAGAGATTGCCAAGATTCAGGCAATCGCTGATGCCAATGCCGCAAAGTACGGCATTGATTTATAATCTTTGTACCTATTCACTCCCTTTTTTTCTGAGTCAGCGATTTTGCAGTTAATTCCCGCCGAACAGACTGGTTGACAGGATTTCAGATAAGAGATAAGAGGATTTCAGATAAGAGATAAGAGGATTTCAGATAAGAGATAAGAGGATTTCAGA
>DALTWR010000072.1 GCA_029986975.1 Methanocorpusculum sp. | reverse complement strand
CGCATGAGTGCCGGACACAAAGGTCACACCTTCCTGTGTTAACCGTGCAGCAATCTCAGAATTAAAATCCTGTACGCCCGGTCTGGTAAATCCGCACGCATGCGTTACGACTATGAGATGCAGTCCTTCGCGTTTTGCGGCCTCAAAGAATATCTCTGCCGTATATCCGCTGCTGCTTGCAACGACAATGTCTTTGAGTCCAAGTTCTTTCGCGCGCGACACGGCAATTTCTGCACAGTCTTTTGTGTTCTCTTTTCCCGGTGCGGAAAAATATGTTATTGTCTTTTCTGTTTTCATACATCTCACTCCCGTTTTATGACAAAACCGGTAAACTCAGTATAGACATACTCAATCGCGGACACCTGTCTGATAACTGCCCGCGAACAACTGTAGGTCATTGAAATACACTTCTCAATGAGGGCTTCTTCACCCGTAATTAACGCGCGAACACGCCCGTCTGCAAGGTTTTCAACCTCGCCGGAAAGTCCGAGTGAAAGGGCTGCCTCTCTTACATATGCACGAAATCCTACCTTCTGTACCTTCCCTGAGAAAAGTACCTCCACCGTCTTTTTCATAAAACTACATTCCTGATAACATATTTGGTTTGCATTGTATAATAAGTTGAAAGGAGAACATCACACAAAATATCATATGGACTGAATGAAAAATAATAGGTATGCATATTTCAGGAAAGCATCTGTTAATCCTTATAGCAGCAGTGATACTTATTTGCGCCATCATGTCCGCAGGCTGTATCGGAAATATATCTCCGCTGCCAAATGAGGTGAAAATAAAAGGAAACATCATCAGCGTGGATGAGCAGTATATTGAGCCGAATACCATTCTTGACATGCTGTTTTATCCCAACGAGTTCTATAAAGAACTGTTTGATGCAGTCGATGTGTATCTCCCGCCAGAAGAACCGGTTATTGAACTGGGGATTGGTTCCGGAGCTCTTGCGGCATATGTAAACAGACTCCTTGAGACAAAAGGAGACCATGTCGGTGTTGAACCAAATCCCCATCTCATGCCGCTTCTTGAAAAAACAAAGGAGACAAATGTCCTGGGAGTGAAATTATCCGGATATGCTGTTGCTTACGGAAAAGATACCGTTCCGATGAAATTCAGCAGAAATCTTCTTGACAGCGGCATTACTCCTAATCAGGAAAGAGACACGATTAATGTTCCCGCAGCTACTGTTAAAAAACTTATTAATGAATATGATTTCCAGCAGGAAGATAATATTACTCTTATCACAGAATACAGCGGGGCTGCAGCAGATATCTTTACGAATGAACCAACCATCAGGTCAGCTGTTAAAACAGTAATCACAGGAGAATGGGATATCTCACCTGAAGACATCGCAATTCTGATACGGAAAGCAGGCAATGCAGGATATAGACTGACACATGAATCAGAGACTGGTGCAGACGGACTTAAAGTCTTTGTCTTTACCAGAATCGAAAATTAATTCTCTTTTTTCCTGACCATACAGATACCTTTATTTCCTGAGGCGTCAAAAATGTATTTGCGCTTTTATCAGTTCATAGAACTGTTTTGCCAGAGTATATTTATTTCAGTTACAGACCACTTGGAACCGAGATATCTATACAAAATCCGAGGTCACTATGTCACAGGAAAATCAGGACGTAAAAACAGGAACTACAACAGTAGGTATTGTCTTTAACGAGGGTGTTGTTCTCGCAACAGAACGCCGCGCAACCATGGGTACATTAATTGCCAGCAAAAAGGCAAAGAAGGTACACTCTATCGCAGATAGAATTGGTATGACCATCGCCGGGGGTGTCGGCGATGCACAGCAACTGATTCGCATCATAAATGTTGAATGCAGCTTATATCAGGTACGCCGCGGAAAACCGATTTCCGTTGGAGCTGCAGCAACCGTTCTTTCAAATTATCTGAATCAGAACCGTTTCACCCCGTACTATGTTCAGCTTTTAGTAGGCGGTGTTGACGCACAGGGTCCGTCTGTTTACTCTGTTGATGCTGCAGGCGGTGCAACCCTTGAAGAAAACTTTGTATCAACCGGTTCCGGCTCTCTTACTGCATACGGTGTTTTAGAAGACCGTTATACCAAAGATATGAACGAAAGTGATGCAGTAAATCTTGCAGTTCGCGCGCTTCGGGCAGCTATGCGCCGTGATTCTGCATCCGGTGAAGGATATAATGTAGTGGTCATTACAAAAGATAAATTTGAATACGTCCCTGAAGAGACGATAAACAGTCTTCTTCGTTAATAACTTTTTTTGAGGAATTATTATGCAGGTTGAAGAACGTCTGAAACAACTCAAAGAAACTATAAACCAGAAAGTCCCGCGCGGCGTTGAAGTGACCGACGTCGAGTATGAAGGACCTGAGATGGTTATCTACACTGATAATCCGGAAAAATTTGCCGCAGAACAGGATTTAATTAAAACTCTGGCACGGGATTTACGCAAACGCATTGTTGTCCGTCCGAATATTTTAGGAGACACTGAAGTAGCCTACGACATGGTTAAAAAAGTTGTTCCTGAAAACGCAGGAATTACTGACATCTTTTTTGATACCGACACCGGCGAGATGCTCATCGAAGCAGAAAAACCGGGAATAGTCATCGGCAAAAACGGAACAATGCTTCGCGATATTACGATGAAGACCGGCTGGACGCCTAAAGTTGTGAGAACTCCGCCAATCGCGTCAACTACAATAAAACAGGTAAGACAATACCTGCGCGAAACACGCGACGAGAGAAAAGAGTTCCTGCGGCGCTGCGGAAAGCGTATTCACCGTGAATCTATGTTTGCCGGACGCGACCGCGACCAGTGGGTGCGGATTACAACGTTAGGCTGCTGCAGACAGGTTGGCCGTGCGGCATTTCTTTTAACAACTCCGCAGAGCAAAGTCTTAATCGACTGCGGCGAAGCACCGGGAGCAGTAGGTTCAGCCTCCACACCATACCTTCATGTGCCGGAGATTTATCCGTTTACCTCTCTCGATGCAGTTATTTTAACCCACGCACACTTAGACCACTGTGCTTATATTCCGCTGCTCTACAAATACGGGTATGACGGTCCGGTATACACCACGCCGGCAACGCGCGACCTGGCCGCAATGCTTCAGCTCGACTACCTTGATGTGAACAACAAAGAAGACCGTGCCCCGCCGTACTCCTCTAACGAGGTTCGTGAGTTTGTAAAACACACAATCGCATTAGGTTATGGTGACGTTACAGATATTGCACCTGACTTAAAGCTGGCTCTTCATAACGCAGGACACATTTTAGGGTCCGCTATCGCTCACTTCAATATCGGAAACGGTCTCTATAATATTGCATTCACAGGAGATCTGTACTATGCAAAAAGCCGTCTGTTCAATCCGGCAGTCTCTCAGTTCCCGCGCCTTGAAGCTCTCGTGATGGAATCCACCTACGGCGGCTCAGAAGACTTCTCTCCGTCACGTACCGAGGCGGAAGAACACTTATGCGAGGTTATCACTGAAACCCTTTCACGCGGCGGAAAAGTCCTGATTCCGGCATTCGCTGTCGGTCGCTCACAGGAGCTGATGCTCGCCATAGAGGAAGGTATCCGCAACAAAAAGATTCCGGCATGCAAAGTCTATCTTGACGGCATGATTAAGGAAGCTACTGCGATGCACACGGCATATCCGGAGTATCTCAATACTGATTTACGCAACCAGATTTTCCGTGACAACTACAACCCGTTCCTTGCGGACTGTTTCGAGCAGGTTGATACGCACGACAAGCGTCAGGCGGTTATTTTCTCTGAAGACCCGTGTGTTATCATCTCAACGTCTGGTATGTTAAACGGAGGGCCCGTTATCGAATATCTGACAAACCTTGCAGAGTCTGAGAAGAACACGTTAATCTTTGTCGGATACCAGGCAGAAGGTACCTACGGACGCCGTATCCAGAAGGGATGGCGTGAGATTCCTGTCGGAAAGAAAGGAACGATTATCATCAATATGGATGTTCAGACGGTCGAAGGTTTCTCCGGTCACGCGGACAGAAAGCAGCTGATGAATTATGTGCAGTATGTTCAGCCGAAGCCTGAGCGGATTTTCACGATTCACGGTGAAGAATCAAAGACGATTGACCTCGCAAGTTCAATCTATAAGAAATACCACATTCAGACGGTATCTCCTCAGAATCTTGAGACATACCGTCTCATCTGATTTTTTTCGTAAACTATTCAGCCAGTGTTTTGAAAAGAAGGTTTCTGCAGTCAAAAGTGGACAACTTTTCATGGTGCTTTTTTAACTCCGGTTTTATTATTTTCATTACCGGAAATTATGTGCAGCACTCTCCCGCAGAAATAACAGACCGTATAATAAACGCGTATAAAACAGTTTGAAACACATTGCCGGAGAATAAACTCCGGCAGGTTTCTCATTAATCCAAATGGTACAACAACGGAAGATGTTACTCTTTTGCAGCGAGTTCGATGTCTTCCGCTTTAATTGTTTTGCGGCCGGCATGCTTTGCAAGCTCGAATGCATCTGCTGCAATCTTTGCAATGTAGGCTTCTGCCTTAATTACAATAGCATCAGCTGCATCTTCACCAACGCGGTCTGCGCCAGCTTTCTTTGCAATTCTCACAATTGCTGCTTTCGGTAAGTCTGCCATAGTAATTACCAAATATCTAATTTGATTGATGAATATATAATACTATCTCAGAATTCGGATGAATAAAGTTCTGATTTAAAAACTGCCGGAGGAAAAGAGAGATATTGTACGTCTCAACTGCTGCTTCATAAGAGAATCACTTTTTCAGGGAAATCAGCTTCGCTGTAAAAACTAATATCCCGACATACGAAGAGGATGCACGTGAGCTGTCCACATAGATGTCCGGGATATTAATCACCGGTGCACCATGACCTTTACCGTTTCCCAGAAGAGCCAGCGTTCTAAAGGTCAGATTCCCGGATATACCGTCAGGGGCGATAATAACTCCTGCATCAGATACTGCATCTTCAATTAAAATCTCCCCAAAGACCGCGCCGGTTTTTTTGCAGACCTCTTCAGCATCTAAAATACTTTTATCAACCATCGGATGTCTTCCGACATCACCCGATCTTCCGCCTGCCAAAACAATCGTTCTCTCTGAAAGACCGCATGCTTTAGCATAGCGTCTTCCTTCGTCAACGAATGCAATTTTATCATCAACATCCCATCCTTCATCAACACCAACCGGCGCAAAGAAGAACTTCTGACCTGCAGACGTTTCGAGGAGTGCGATGCGGCGCAGATGAGATACCTGATATCGTTTCTTCAGATAAGAAAGCGTTGTGTTTGCCGGAAGACTTCCCCGTATTGCTGCATCAATCTTTTGAGATGCTAACGCATTAATCATCTCCTCTTCAGGATGGTCAGAAAAAAGAATTGTTACCTTCTCTGAATCTACAGACAGACGTTCTGCTTCCTCTTTGTAAGCGTAGCAGAAGACACAGTCTCCGCTTGTTCTGGTATATTCTGCAGCACTTTCTACAACCTTTTCTGCGTCCG
>DALTWR010000071.1 GCA_029986975.1 Methanocorpusculum sp. | reverse complement strand
CTCCTACGCCGTCGATTATGAGAAGAAGAATTTTAGATGCAGTCATGAAACAATCTCTATGATAGATATGTGTATTATATTTGACGTTTCAAGGGAAAAAGGATAGGGGAGATGAAAACCCCTGGCATAATCCGCACACAGTAGCAAAGTAATATACCCGTAGCCCGCTTATATATAAGGAGTATTTACAAACGGGGAATACCCAGAATGCTCGAAAACGAATATCAGTTAGACTTCTTTAAAGAAAACGGATATGTCCGCAAGATTTGTAAGAAATGCGGCATGCCGTTCTGGACGCTTGACCCGAACCGTGAGGTTTGCGGTGATGCTCCGTGTGAACCGTATCAGTTCATTGGAAATCCGCTCTTCAAAAAACACACCGTATCAGAGATGCGTGAAGCATACCTCTCCTACTTCGAGAAGAACGGGCACACAAGAATCAGCCGTTATCCGGTTGCAGCACGCTGGAGAGATGATATCTACTTAACCATCGCATCCATCGCCAACTTCCAGCCGTTCGTAACAAGCGGCATCTGTCCACCGCCGGCAAACCCATTAACCATCTCACAGCCGTGTATCCGCTTAAACGACCTTGATAATGTCGGCCGTTCCGGAAGGCACTTCACCTGCTTCGAGATGATGGCACACCACGCCTTCAACACCGATGAGCATCCGGTTTACTTCAAAGACCGCTGTGTTGAACTCTGTGCCGGATTTGTTGAATCCGTAGGCGGTGACTTAAACCGCTTAACTTTCAAAGAAAACCCATGGTTCGGCGGCGGTAACGCCGGCGCATCCGTCGAGGTCTTAATGGGCGGTCTTGAAGTTGCAACACTCGTCTTCATGAACTTATCGCGTAAGAACTCCGGAAAACCGAAGGTGATGATTGACGGTAAAGACTACTATGAGATGCCGCTTCGCATTGTAGATACCGGGTATGGTCTCGAGCGCTTTACCTGGGCATCCTGCGGAACGCCTACTGCATATGATGCAGTCTTCCCCGACATGATTCCGCGTCTTTTGAACTCCGCCGGCATGGAGGACTACTTAAATAATCCGGAAATCGAATCCATCCTTGGAAAGAATGCACAGTTTGCCGGATTAATGGATATCAGAGGAGAAAAGATCAGCGAACTCAGACAGAAAGTAGCAGATGCATCCGGACTTTCAGTGAAGAAACTCGAAGAAATCATTGTTCCGATGGAAAACATCTATGCACTCTGCGACCACACCAGATGCCTTGCCTACATGTTAGGCGACCTGATTGTTCCATCCAATGTCCGTGAGGGATACCTTGCCCGCTTAGTTCTTAGAAGAAGCATCAGAATGATGCAGGAAGCACATGTCGATGAGGACTTAGGCGACCTCGTTGTTGCGCAGATGGAAGACATCGGCTTATCCAACTTCGAGCAGAACCCCTCAATCGTCAGGGAAATCATCGCACGCGAGGTGGAAAAATACGATGCCACCATCGCCCGCGGAACAAGAACGGTTCAGAGAGTCGGACAGACGTATGTTAAGAAGAACGAACCGGTTCCGTTAGCAGAACTCATCACCTTATACGACTCACACGGGATTCCGGTAGATCTGATGAAGAAGACTCTTACCGAGACCGGTGCTCAGTTCGAGATTCCGGATGACTTCGACTCCCAGATTGCAGATATGCACTCTGAAAACGAAGGCGAAAAACCAGTATCTCCTCTTGCAAAGTATGCAGAGAGAATCGAGAAACTTCCGGCAACCGAAAAAGCATACTATGCTCACCACGAGTCGATGGAGTTCAGTGCAACTGTCCTCGATGTTATTGAAGACTATGTTGTTCTCGACTCAACCTGTTTCTACCCCGAAGGAGGAGGTCAGCCATCCGATGTCGGTATCTTAGCCGGCAGAGTTTCTGCTAAGGTTGTTGAGGTTGTCAAGTACGGAGATGTAATTCTCCACAAGCTTTCCGAGCCGGTCTTCAGACCGGGAGATGCGGTTAAAGGTGCCCTCGACGAAGAGCACCGCCGTTCCCTTATGCGCCACCACTCCGGAACACACATGGTCATTCGTGCGGCTAAAGAAGTTTTAGGTCCGCATATTCATCAGGCAGGTTCCCAGTTATCTCCTGAGTCTGCAAGACTTGATATCAGACACTACACCCATATCACTGATGATGAACTGAAACGCATTGAAGCATACGCAAACAAACTCGTCATGGAAAACCTTCCAGTCGAAATCGCTTTCAAGCCGCGTGTTGAGGCTGAGCAGAAATATGGTTTCGCTCTGTATCAGGGAGGAGTTCCGCCGGGAAAAGAACTGCGTATTGTAAAGATGGGTCCGGAAATCGAAGCATGTGCAGGTACCCACTGTTCATCAACCGGTGAAATCGGCCCTATCAAACTGCTTCGCCTTGAACACATCCAGGACGGTGTCGAGCGTCTTGAGTTCGCCTGCGGATTCGCAGCACTTGATGCGATGCAGCACATTCAGGGACTCTTAAACACCTCTGCAGAGACATTATCTGTTCAGACAGAAAACCTGCCGGGGGCTGTTGAGCGGTTCTTTACCGAGTGGAAAGACCAGAGAAAGGAGATTGAACGCCTGCGGGCAAAGATTGCAGATCTTGAAATCTCCCGCATTGAAGGAATTACTGTAAACGGTGTCGAAGTTGTCATAAAACAGCTTGACATCTCCCGCAAAGAGCTGGTAACTGTTGCATCTGCTGTTGCCGGACGCGGCGGTGTTGCTGTGTTAATTACTGCGGCAGACGGTGTCGGTGTTGTTGCTGCATCCGGATGCGACAAAGTAAACGCCGGAAAACTCGTAGGCGATGTCTGTGCTGTTGTAGGCGGCAAAGGCGGAGGAAAGCCAACCATGGCTCAGGGTGCAGGAGCTGACGCATCAAAGGTCGGAGACGCCTTAGCCAAAGCAGAGTCACTTATCAAGGGCATGCTTTAAGCCCCTCTTATTTTTTTATCATGCTTTTCTTAGAGTTTGCTGAAATCTGTCAGAAGATAGAAAAGATGTCTTCGCGTCTTGGTATGGCTGACGCACTCGCCGAAGTTTTTCCCTCGATTCCTGATGATGAACTGCAGATTTTTGTGCGGTTTGCCCGCGGCAGACTCTTTCCCGACTGGTCTGCGGAAAAACTGATGTTCGGACCGTCTCTTCTCTACGAAGCACTTGCCTATGTCATCGGGAAAAAACGCGAGTATGTGATATCTGCGATAAATGCATCAGGAGATACGGGTTCAGTGGTTGAAGAGCTGCTTGCAAAGCGTGAGCAGACAACATTCTTCTCCGAAGACTTGGAACTCATGGATGTCTGGAACCGGTTTATGGCGATGGCAAAAACTCAAGGGAGAAAATCCCAGCAGGAGCGGATGCGTACTGCACAGTATCTGTTCTCTAATGCATCTCCCTTGGAAGGCCGCTACTTAAGCCGCCTCATGCTCGAAGAGATGCGTATCGGTGTGGGTGAAGGTGTTATTAAGGATGCAATTTCAAAGGCGTTTTCGATTCCGCCCGACATTATCGAGCATGCTCATCAGGCATTAAATGATTTAGGAGAGGTTGCTCTTCTTGCAAAAACTAATCCTGAAAAACTGCTTGAAACACATATCACCCCTTTCAAGCCGGTTAAGATGATGCTGGCACAGGCAGGTTCTATTAAGGGAATGCTGGAAACTCACGGCTCTCTTGCAGCGGAGAACAAATACGACGGAAGCAGATTCCAGTTCCACAAGGTAGGAAACAAAGTCGCCATCTACTCCCGCAAACTCGAAGAGATGACGGTTTCTTTGCCTGATGTTGTTGCAAAACTTTCTGCTGCAACGACACACGATGTCATCATTGACGGCGAGGTCATCGCAATTCTGAATGGAAAACCGATGCCGTTTCAGACTGTTCTTCGGAGAATCAGACGCAAACACGACATCGATGCCGCACAGGAACAGATTGAGCTTCGCCCGTGTGTTTTTGATATCTTGGTCTGCGACGGAGAGACGTTAATTGACCTGCCGTTTTCAAAGCGCCGCGAGATTTTATGCGAGGTCATGTCTGAGTATGTTGCACCGCAGATTGTAAGCAGCTCTGCAGAGGAGATTGAAAGCTACTACCACGCAGCACTTGACGCAGGAAACGAAGGTATCATGCTTAAAGTGCGGGATGCTCCCTATCTTCCGGGAAACAGAGGTAAACTCTGGATTAAGATTAAGCCGGAGGTCGATACCATTGACCTTGCTGTTACCGGGGCTGAGTGGGGCGAGGGTAAGCGTGCGAAGGTGTTCGGCACGTTTATTCTCGCCTGTCAGGATGAAAACGGTGACCTTCTGGAGATTTCCCGTGTTGCAACAGGTATTGATGATGCGATGCTTTCAACGCTTTATGAGCTTTTTAAGGATAAGGTTGTCTCTGAAAAAGGAAAGACTGTTTCTTTCGAGCCGGATGTTGTTTTTGAAGTGGGGTATGCAGAACTGCAGCGGAGTACGAATTACCCTGCCGGATATGCTCTCCGGTTCCCGCGGTTTGTACGGCTCAGAGATGACAAAGATGCCGGCGAGATTGAGACGATGGAGAGTCTGCATAGAAGATACTCGATGCAGAATAAGGAAGAGTGAGGATTTTTCCTCATATTATCTCTGATTTTAAGTTACTCTTTTCCCATCATCTTCAGCACAATCAGTTCTTCTCCATCATCTTCGCGTTCCCGCATCAGAACCCCCGCAGAAAATCCGCACTCTTCTGCAAATCTGATGACCTTTTCTTCGCCGGTAAGTGATGATATGAGAAGAAGAATCCGCCCGTTCTCAGTAAGATATGCCGGCGCATCACGCAGGAATCTAAAAACCGTGTCACATCCGGAAATACCGCCGTCTAAGGCATACTCAAGCCAGTCATTCATCCGCTCTTCCGGCATTGTCGGAAGGTAGGGAGCATTGAATAAAATCAGGTCAAACTTACCGGATACCGCCGAAAACAAATCACAGCGGACAACCTCAACTCCATTTACCTCATGTGCATAGAATGCCGCATGCGGATTGATTTCGCAGGCAAGCGTCCGCTTTGCAACTCTTGATACAGTTGCTGCAATCTCTCCGGAACCCGTCCCGACCTCAAGAACAGAATCATCCGGCAAAACTTCAGAAAGAGCAGCATCCCGCAAAAGAAACGTATCTTCAGCCGGCATATAGACCTGATTGATATCGAACATGGCAAAAAAGTTATTTGATATAGCGGCAGAGAGTATTTGAAAGTTCAATAAACTCAGCAACCGAAAGCACTTCAGGACGCTTCTCCAGAATTGCAGAATCCAATGATGCAGTGAAGCGTTTCACCGCTTCTTTTCCGTAGAGTGAAGCAAGACCTTTAAATCCGTTTGCGATGGTCTTTCTCCGGTGCGAGAAAAGTTCGCGGACAAGATTTTCAAAGACACGTCTGTCTTCAATCGATACTGGAGATGGCCGCGGTCTTACAATAACCACTGCCGACCAGACCTCAGGTGCAGGAGAAAATGCGTGAGGCGGCAGTTCTAAAATCAGCTCCACATCAGCATATGCCTGTACCGTAACCGAAAGTCTTCCGT
>DALTWR010000070.1 GCA_029986975.1 Methanocorpusculum sp. | reverse complement strand
AGCCTGGACCATCCTATTACGTTCGGGACGTAGTGACCTGAGTTCGAATCTCAGCGGCCCCATTTTTTTCTCGCTATTCATGGATGTGAATTTTCTGAAATGACAGCTACTGATTATACCCGATATGAACGCGCCAGAATTGTTGGTGCACGCGCTCTTCAGATTTCAATGGGTGCGCCGATTCTTGTCCGTACTGACAAAATCGACCCGTTAGAGATTGCACTCGCAGAGTTCGAGGAAGATCGTGTTCCGATTACGGTACGGCGTTATATCGGAAATAAAGTTGAGGATGTTTGAAATGACTGAGATCTCTGACATATATCTCCGTATGATTGAAGATTCCCGCGGGAATCCTACTATCGAAGCTGAAATTACGACAGTTTCCGGCGGTTTTGGACGTGCATGCGCTCCGTCCGGTGCATCTACCGGTATCTACGAAGCACACGTAAGACCTTGTGATGAGGCAATTGCCGATGCAAAGGTAAAGCTGATTCCAAAGCTTCTTGAGCTTGATGCAGCAGATCAGATGGGATTCGATGAGGTTCTTCACGAAGTTGACGGAACTGAGAACTTATCCGGCATCGGTGCAAATGTTGCAGTAGCTCTTTCCCTTGCGAATGCAAAGGCAGCAGCTTCTGCGATGAATCTTGAACTCTTCCAGTACCTTGGCGGAAACGGCATCTTCCAGGTGCACAACACCCCGCTTCCGCTCGGAAACGTGATTGGCGGCGGCGCACATGCTGTTGATGCAACTGATATTCAGGAGTTTCTGGTTATTCCGACCGGGGCTGGAAACTCTGCTGAGGCAGTGTTTACGAACGCCCTTGTTCACAAGCGCATTAAAGAGATTCTTGTTGCGCGGGGCAAGGGCTGCGGTAAGGGCGACGAGGGAGCATGGGCTCCGCACATTTCCGACCTTGAAGCCTTTGAAATCGTGAAAGAAGCAACCGATAAGGTTACTGATGAAACGGGTATTGAGGTCCGTATGGGTCTTGACGTTGCATCTTCTGAGATGTGGAACGCTGATAAACAGCGTTATATCTATAAGACCGGAGAGCGTACTACTGAGGAGCAGATTGCATATCTGGCAGAGCTTACTGATAAGTACAATCTCTTATACATCGAAGACCCGATTCAGGAGGAGGACTTTGACGGCTTTGCAGCATTTACGAAGGCAGTTGAAAACCGTGACACTCTCGTCTGCGGTGATGATCTCTTCGTTACGAATGCTGAGCGTCTGGCGATTGGTATCGAGAAGGAGGCAGGTAACTGTGTCTTAATCAAGCCGAACCAGATTGGTACCCTGACTGATACGTATGAGACAATTCAGCTTGCCCACGAGGCAGGTTATGAAGCTGTCATGAGTCACAGATCAGGTGAAACAACCGATAACACTATCGCACACCTTGCGACAGCATTCGGATGCTGTCTTTTAAAGAGCGGTGTTGTCGGGGGCGAGCGCATCGCCAAATTAAATGAACTTATAAGAATTGAGGAGCATTTCTAAAATGACCGACAATGAACTTGGAATTGAATTAACCGAACCATTAGTATCTGTTGAAGAATATCTTGCTGCAGGTGTCCACATTGGAACCCAGCAGAAAGACAATGACATGAAGGACTTTATCTACCGTGTCAGATCTGACGGTCTTTACATTATCGACATCAGAAAGACTGACGAGCGTATTAAGCAGGTTGCAAAGTTCCTGGCACGCTATGAGCCGGCAAAGATTTTCGTTGTTACTTCCCGTCAGTACGGACAGTTCCCGGCACAGAAGTTCGCAGACACTCTTGGTGCAGCATCCCACGTTGGAAGATTTATCCCGGGTACCTTAACCAACCCGAAGCTCCCGAAGTATGTTGAGCCGGAAGTAGTTATTGTTACTGACCCGATTGGAGATGCACAGGTTATCACCGAAGCTGTTCAGTGCGGCATTCCGGTTATTGCTCTTTGTGATATCAACAACCAGACCAACAATGTCGACCTTGTTATCCCGACCAACAACAAGGGACGCAAGGCTCTTTCTATGATTTACTTCCTCTTAACCAGAGAGATTTTAAAGCAGAAGGGCATTGTTTCCTCCTTAACTGTCGAAGACTTCGAATCCGAGATGTAAATTTCGGATAGCACATCCTTATTTTTTATTTTGTTGTAACTGTTTTTTTAATCCTGCCCCAATCCGTATCCATATATACTCCCGATTACAAACCATTTTTCGCATGTCTTCAATATTAGTAACCTGCTACAGCAGAACAGGAAAAACAAAAGCCCTCGCAGAAGCCATCGGACGCGGCGCAAAAGAAATCGAAGGGACGAAGGTCGATGTTAAAAGCTTCAATATGATTAGTGCAACCGACCTCGTACGCTATGACGGAATCCTTCTTGGCTCTCCCGTCTATTTCGGAAGCCCCGCAGCAGAAGTCAAAGAACTTCTCGATGATACCACATTCGTCCGCGGAAAACTGAACGGAAAAGTAGGTGCTGCCTTTGTAACCGCAGGGGATAGAACCGGCGGAAAAGAAACCGCAATCCTTTCTATCTTACAGGCAATGCTGATTCACGGAATGATAGTTGTAGGTGACCCCATCAACCCTGAGTTTGAAGAAGCTGAACACAACGGCGGACACTATGGACTTGCAGCAGACGGACCCATTACTGATGCTGATTTACGGGCAGCAGAACTCTTCGGACGCCATGTGGCAGGTGTTGTAAAGAAGGTATTCGGATAAATCCTGAAAATTATCTGTAACTATTCAGCCCTGTGTTATGGGGGCGAATTGTTACTTTATTTCAGCAGTTTATTAACACACTTCTTCAATTTAGAATTATCATTTTGAAGAATATCCCAAATCAAATCCCAGTCAATACTGAAATATTCGTGAGTTAATCTGTTTCTTAATCTCCGGTATTTTGCCCAGTTTATTTCAGGGCAGAGTTCTTTTGTTTCGTCAGAAACTCTTTTGGAGGCTTCTCCAATGATTTCCATTGCTTTTTGTATGCAGTGTTTACAAACAATATCTTCCATGAGTTTTTCGATAGTTAACCCGGGAAGGAGTTTTTCTATGACGCTTATTTCATCAGCTATATGTGTCAGGAAAAAACGATCAGCGTCATTCATAGGGAAACTGCCTCATTAAGCACTGAGGTGCGGAAATAGGGATTAAGCCATTTCTTTGATATCAGGTCAATATCTCTGTCAAAAAGCAGTTCTAAGTATGTTTGAAGATCTTCAAGGTGTTCAAGGGTTGTTTCTCCGGGGAGAAAGGTATAGAGGAAATCTATATCGGATTCCGGCGTGTCTTCTCCTCTGGCGACAGAACCGAATATGCTGAGGCTTTCTATTTGGAAACGTTCACGTATCTCTGGCATGCATGCTTCGAGTTTGTTGAGTACGTCTTCTTTTATGCTTCGATATTCGGTCATTGATATAGGTAATTTGG
Source organism: Methanocorpusculum sp. (assembly GCA_029986975.1). Classification (GTDB taxonomy): domain Archaea; phylum Halobacteriota; class Methanomicrobia; order Methanomicrobiales; family Methanocorpusculaceae; genus Methanocorpusculum. The sequence continues at coordinate 2,137 of DALTWR010000070.1, read as the reverse complement.
TTTCTATGCGTATAGTTTTTTCGTGCGGGCGGTTATAAATGTAAAACTACATCTCTTATGCGGTAGAATATATTCTAAAGGTACGGCAAAAAATGAGTGATATAGCATTAATAACCTGTGAGTGTCCGGCAAACACCGGAAAACTTGCCTATGCAGCAGGAAAAAACTTTGTTCTGAAAAACCCCTCCCTTGTTGATGAGTGCATGTCGTTTCGCGATTTGAAAAACATGAAGTTCCTTGACGAGCCGAAAATACTTGTTCTGCAGGGCTGTGAGAAAAACTGTCCGCTTCTCCGTCTCGAAAAGGAAAACTATGGAACACCCGATGCAGTGGTGCGTCTGTCTGACATGGGTTTTGTGCGTGACGGAACAAATGACCCGTCATACGCAGATATTGAAAAGGTAACAACTGCTGTCAAATCAGCCGTGCGGGAATTGTAACATAGTAATGTCTGTTATCCGCAGAATCTGGAACAATGACGAAGAAGGTGCTGCATACGATATGCACGTACATACAACTGCATCCGATGCTCTAATCTCACCGAAGGATCTTGCAAAGTATCTCAATAAAAAACATATTTCCTGTGCGGTAACAGACCACAATGTAATAAGCGGCGTAAAAAAGACACTCGAATATGCAGATATAATTCCCGGAATTGAAATCTCTGCATCAGAAGGTCCGCATCTGCTTGTTTACTTTGAGCGGTACAGTGATTTGGAAACATACTATCTCGATAAAATCCGTGACAAACGTACACTCTGCCCGCATCTGGCAACAAGGCTTAGTACTGAAGAGATTATCGACTCCGCAAAAAATGCCGGCGGGTTTGTTGTCGCAGCACATCCGTACGGTTATGGCATAGCTGTCAGAGGCGTGATGAAAGGAATTATAACCGGTGTTCTTCCGGAATCTGCGGCAGATAATCTTGATGGTCTTGAAGTCCTCTGCAGCGGACTTACCCGGGGGTGCAACAGATGTGCAGAAAACTTTGCCGCAGAACACAATCTCTGTATGACCGGAGGCTCAGACGCTCATGTCCTATGGGATGCGGGATTTTCTGTATCTGTCGGTTCAGCAGGTGCACGACCATCTGAAATGCTTGAAGAGATTAGGCAGAAAAAAACACGGGTTGCAGGAATGGAACGCAATTTCGCACGAAAAGCTGTTCAGGGTTTATGTATGACGCCGCTTTATATCCCGTGGCTCTTTCCATTACTGTATACGCATATGCAGCAGCATATTCTGCGGATTAAATCAATGATGAAATAACTCTCCCTCCGGCGGGTTTAAAAAAAACAGGGATTATAACAGCGGCGAGAGAAGCCGGCATATTCCTTCTTTGATTTTTGTCATCAGGGGTCTGTTATTATATGCATCAACCGTTATCTCAGTACAGTTCGTCTCAAGTTCCTTGAGGAAATCCTCTTTCATCTCTGATGCAATTTTTTCATCATACACGAATGCGTTTGTCTCGAAGTTCAGTTTGAAGCTTCTGATATCCCAGTTTGCCGTTCCGACCGATGCTACTTTTCCGTCATAGATACTTGCCTTGCTGTGAATAAATCCGTTATTGTATTCATATCCTTTGGCACCGAGCCGGATTAAATCTCCTAAGTATGAGTGATTTACCCAGTAGATAAACAGATGGTCAGGTTTGCAGGGGATTACAATTCGTACATCCACGCCGGAGCGGATAGCTATACGAAATGCATTAATAAGCGGTTCATCAGGTACAAAGTACGGGCTGTGGATATAGATGCACTCTTTAGCACGGGAAACTAAATCCACGTATCCGTTGTAGATTGCCTTTTCCGGTGAATCAGGGCCGGATGATGCAATCTGTACTTTAGAGTCACCATACTTATCAAAAATCATTTCGGATGGATAATACAGGTTTCCGGACTTTTCAGTTATGTCAACTGGTGCGTCCTTTGCTGCATAATTCCAGTCCATGATAAAACGGTTCTGCAGACCGGCAACACCGCATCCTCTGATGCGCAGATGTGTGTCACGCCAGTAGCCGAGATGGCCTTTTCCGAGATATTCATCGCCAATATTAAACCCGCCTATCATTCCCGTAACACCATCGACGACCAGAATTTTACGATGGTCGCGGAAGTGGAAGCGGGTGTTTAAG
>DALTWR010000069.1 GCA_029986975.1 Methanocorpusculum sp. | reverse complement strand
CCCCGACTCGTGTACCCATTGTTGTTCAGAATGCCCGAAATCCGGAGATTGAATCAGATGCTGCTTTTTCTTTTATACTCTTTTTAAGAATCTGCAGTGTTTCCGGTATCTTTGTAATCTGCACACCCTTTAACCGGATAGTGAAATAAATCCCCAACGGCAGGATAATAGCTATCGCTGCATACCACACATAGGTGTTAATTATGCTGTTTACATCTCCTGCTGCATCGAGAAAATCCATAGTATCAGAAAGTATGTCCTAATGTTTTTTATTGATGAATAATAATACTTCTGACATATGATCTGTCTTGAATCGTGAAATTATTCGAAAATCATTTTTCCAAATTTCTGAAACATGCAATAATCACATAGTTCATTGAAAAAAAGGTACGCCGAGAGAGAGATTTGAACTCCCGAGGTTTGCACCACCGGTTTTCAAGACCGGCGCCCTACCGGACTGAGCTATCTCGGCACGTCCGCCATAAATATTGTACGTCTCACTAAAAATAGATTACTACTTGGTAAGCGGACAACCTCAATCCTTAATGCTGTCGTACGCTAAATAATATAGCAGTACTTATGGATTTATCAGCGTTATGGCTTCGACCCTTCCTTTACATAGGAATCTTTGGAGCAGCAGCAGTGTCTTTCCTCTGGCTCCGTGATGCACGGATATTCTACCGCACCGGTGCCGAAGGATATCGGAAAGCTGCCTATCAGGGCGTATTATATGCCGCCCTTGCATGGTTTGGATGTGCTCTGTGCGGATTTATGGACCAGACATTCTATTTCCTTGGAATCGGATGTGTCCTTTTGGCACTCTACCTTCAGTCAAGAGTCAAAAAAGAAAACGTATGGAAAGGAAATGAATCTGCATGGACCCGCTTCATTGGAAGCGCACCGCTTCATCCGAACCACCCGAAAAATACCAGAAAGCAGAAAACGGAGAATACATAATCATGATACAAAAACCGCGCGGAACCCGTGACTTCCTCCCTGAAGAAATGGCACAGCGCCGCGAACTCGAACAGAAAATGAGAAAAACCGCCGCATCCTTCGGATTCGGTGAAATAGTTACTCCTATGTTTGAAGAACAGGAACTTTTCGTCTTAAAGTCCGGCGAAGGAATCTTAGGCGAGATGTATGCCTTTGAAGACAAAGGAGACCGCAAAATCGCATTACGGCCTGAACTGACTGCCCCTACCATCCGCGCTTATGTAAACGAAGCGCAGATGGCGCCAAAGCCGATTCGCTGGTTCTACTTTGAAGAATGCTTCCGCTATGAACGCCCGCAAAAAGGACGCTACCGGCAGTTCTGGCAGTTCGGCTGCGAAATTATCGGGGCTGATTCAGCCGCTGCAGACGCGGAAATAATTGGAACTGCCTACGCTCTTCTTAAATGTACCGGTGTGCGCTTTGTAATTAAAGTCGGACATTTAGCCCCCATGAAGCATCTATTATCTGCTCTTGACCCTGCAGGACAGAAAAAAGTCATGGCAGCTCTTGACAAGCGCGACGAAGAACTCTTAAAGACCGTTCTTGATGAGCTGAACAAGGCAGAACTTTATGAGCCGCTCATCTCGTTAATCAAGGCGCAGACCTTAGATGAAGTCTTTAAGATTGCAGGCGACATCCCGGAGCGTGCAAGAATCGAAGAGACCTTTGCCTACTTAAAAGCTCAGGAAATTCCGGTCATCTTAAACTTCGGAATTGCCCGCGGACTTGACTACTACACCGGAATGGTCTTTGAAGGATTCGCAGATAACCTCGGCGCAGAAAACCAGATTTTAGGCGGCGGTGTCTACCGTCTTGCTCATTTGTTCGGTGGAAAAGACACGCCCTGCTGCGGATTCGGCATCGGATTTGACCGTGTCGCAGTTTCTATCGGAGAATTTGCACCGAAGAAAGCCGTAAGTGTTGCTATCATCGCAGGAAAAGAAGAGCGTGCTGCAGCATACAAGGCTGCTGCTGCTTTCCGTGCAGAAGGAATTACTGCGGTTATGGATTTACTTGACCGGAGTTTCTCCGCACAGTTATCCTCGGCAATCAAGACAGGTGTGTCATACGCTGTTTTGGTAGGTCCGAAAGAGGCGGCAGCAGGAACGGTTACTTTAAAGAATCTGGAAAAGTCCGAGCAGAAAGAGATGGACCTTGCAGCAGCCGTTGCTGACGTTTGCAGCGCTCAGCAGAACTGAATTGTTACAAAGCGGATGTAATAATCCGTCAATCCTTTTTTAGAACAGAATAGTTGTTTAATTTAGTAAGTGTTCTAAAGAGAGACCATTCTTTTCCATTTCCGCAAACCAACATAAGCAAACTACATACCTTCAGATAACCTATATAGTATTAACAAATGCCGCCTGCAAAAAAGTCGAAAACCCCTGAAGAAACAGCAGAACCCGCACCGTCGAAGGCAGTTAAAAAGGTAAAAGTGCCAAAGGCTGCCGTATCTGCAGAACCAAAAGAACCTGCCATCCTCGCAGATGAACTCGCCAAAAAACAGCGAAGCATCAGCGTTGCCGAATTCTTTGAAAAGAACAAACATATGCTCGGTTTTGATTCTCCAACGCGAGGAATTATTACAACCGTCAAAGAAGCAATCGACAACTCCCTCGATGCCTGTGAAGAAGCGCAGGTTCTGCCGGATATTCTTGTCTCAGTCCGCCGGATTAAAGAAGATGTCTTCCACGTCGTAGTTGAAGACAATGGTCCGGGAATCATTCCTGAAAAGATGCCGGCTGTCTATGCAAAACTGCTCTATGGCTCCCGTTTCCATCAGGTACGGCAGACCAGAGGTCAGCAGGGTATCGGCATTTCTGCAGCAGTATTGTATGCTCAGCTTACCACCGGGAAACCGACCGTCGTTATTTCCCGGACTGATGCAACCCGTAAAGCGCATAAGATGTCGCTTACCATCAAAACCGAGACAAACGAGCCGGAAGTCTTATCCCACGAAGAAATCGACTGGATTCTTCCGCACGGAACCCGTGTCGAGCTTGAATTTAAAAGCAACATCGCTGCAAAAAAGAAACTGCTTGAATACCTCAAATACACATCAATCGTAAATCCGCATGCAAAATTCCGCGTAGAAATTGATGACGAAGCATTCATCTTCGACCGTGTATCAGCAGACGTGCCGCCTTGTCCTGTTGCTATCAAACCACACCCATACGGTATCGAACTTGGCGTCTTAAAGCGGATGACTGCAGCGTCAGATTTGCCGCTTAAAGAGTTCCTTGTCGAAGGATTCTCGAAAGTCGGAGAAAAGACCGCTCTTGAAATCTGCGCGACAGCTCAGCTCAAACCTGATATAAAGGCATCAAAGATTACGCTTGAAAAACTCTCAGACCTGCACGATGCAATGCAGACAACAAAAATACCTGCGCCTACCGCATCACAGTGTCTTTCTCCGATTACTGAAGAGCTCATCGTAAAAGGCATGGAAAAAGAGTTTGAGCTTGACTTCATCAAGGCACGCACACGCCCGGGAAGCGTCTTTGGCGGTCACTCCTTTATTGTCGAGGCAGCTATTGGTTACGGCGGAAAACTGCAGTCTGAAGGGACTGCAACCCTTCTTCGATTCGCAAACCGTGTGCCGCTTCTCTACCAGCAGGGCGCCTGCGCCATTACAAACGCAGTGCAGAGCGTAAACTGGAAGACCTACGGCGTTCAGCAGCAGGGATTGCCTGTAGGCCCCCTGATGATTCTTGTCCACGTTGCAGCAACTAACGTTCCCTTCACCAGCGAATCAAAGGATGCAGTAGCCTCCGTTCCGGAAGTGGAACGCGAGATTACTCTCGCTCTGCAGGAACTGGGGCGTGACTTAAAACTCTTCTTATCCCGCCGCGATAAAAATAAGCAGCAGGATGACCGCGCCAGAGCCATCTGTGCGGTCATACCCTTAATCGCCCAGAAGGTCGGCGAGATTGTTGAACTTCCTACACCTGACACATCCTTAATTGAGGGAAGAATCATGCGGCGTGTTGTCTTGAAGAAGAAAACAACCGGCGGGGAGATTATGATTCACATCGACAACTACACAACAAAAACGCAGGAGATAACCATTTACGACATATCTTCTGATGATGCAGCAGATGCAACCGTTCCGCCGTCGTTTCTTTCCGAGATGGACGGTGAGTTTACCAAAATCTGGAAGGCGGAACTCGAAGGCGGAAAACCGTTTGAGGTGCGGTATCATGGGGCTGGCGGCGGCATGATTCAGCTGCAGGGAGTTCCTGAGAACATGAAAGTGGAGGTGGATTTAGATGCCTGACATGAGAGATGTTGACCTTGCGTCAAAGAAACGTCTGATGGAGATTGCAAAGGTATGGTATGACCAGCTTGACAGCGGAGAAATTCCATCTATCACTCTCCCGACCCGTACTAAAGTCAATCTCGAACACGATGAGGAGAAAAATGTCTGGACGTATGGAGACCGCGAGTCAACACGTGATGCAGGAACTGCCAAATCCGCAATTCACATGCTGAAGATGGCGTATGTGATTGATTTCATCAAGATGCAGCTTACAGAAAACCGTTCCTCAACCTTAAGAGAAATGTATTACATCTCGGAAGGCTGGAAACAGGCGGCATTCCATGCGCAAAATGAAAGCAACTACCTTGTAGAAGATTTAGAAATCATCACAAAACTCCAGCGCGAACAGTTCCACATGAGACCGGAAGAGGACGGGGCGTCGATGTTCGGACCATTACGTGTCCGTGAAAACACCCGTCGGGGTCCAAAGCTGATTCACTGTCAGGACGATGTCGGAGAAGCAGGTTACAATATTCCAAACAATGTTGAAACGGTTGAACTTGTTGACCATGATGCATCCTGTGTTATCGCCTTAGAGACTGGTGGTATGTTTTCGCGTCTGCAGGAAAACGGATTCGATGAAGATTATAATGTAATCCTTTTCCACCTGAAAGGTCAGCCGACGCGTGCATCCCGAAGGATGCTTAAACGCTTGAATGAAGAGCTGAAACTCCCGATTATCGTCTTCACTGATGGCGATCCCTGGTCATACCGTATTTATGCATCGGTTGCATACGGTTCGATTAAGACAGCCCATATCTCAGATTTCCTTGCAACACCTGCGGCAAAGTTCATCGGATTAAAGCCCTCGGACATTCAGCGCTACAACCTGCCGGCAGACAAATTATCTGAGAAAGATATCGAGGCACTGAAAGCAGAACTTACCGACCCGCGTTTCTCCACAGGACCTAATGCAGACTTCTGGAAGCGTGAGATAAATCTCCAGCTTCAGATGGGTCTAAAGTCCGAACAGCAGGCATTCGCAAGTCATGGTCTTGACTTCGTAACAAAGGAGTATCTACCAGAGATGCTTGCAGAAGCTGGTGTTCTCAAACGCTAACCTCTTTTTCTAACTCTAAGGAACGAACTTATCTCCCAAACTCTGAAAGTGATTCAGAACAAAACGCCCAATAGAGAAAATCTTACTATATCTCAATTGACTAAAAAAAGAAATCTGAGGATTAATCCTCAGTAAAGATACGTTACAGAAACAGATGCTGTCGTCTTTAAAGAACCGGACTCAACACTGGTACCGCCGCCTGCTGCCTTCGGTGCCGGCATGGCTGCATC
>DALTWR010000068.1 GCA_029986975.1 Methanocorpusculum sp. | reverse complement strand
GGGCTGCGATTTGCGTTTCTCGATTTGCGCAGATTTGCGGTTTCTGTAGTCAAGACACACTGGACAGAGTGAATTCGTATAGATAAATAAGGGAGCTGAATAGTTCTGTTTCATCTATACAATCTCATCAATTTCATAATCTTCCCATGCACGAAGCCCGAGCACAATCTCAAACTCGGCAGGAGATAACAGCGGGCACGGGAATCTGCTCTGGTCATCAAGCGCAAGGCGCGGGCACGCAGTATTTACATACGCATCAAAGCCAAGGTTTCTCAGCTGCATCTCAGAAATTTCTTTGATGAGAATCACTGCAGCATTCTCATGCAGGGATGCAAGACGCTCTGCAAGCTCTTTTCTCTGCTGTCCGGGTTTTGATGAGAGAAGAATACCAAATGATTTTGCTTTCTTTGCTTTTTCAATCTGAACAAACCGTTTGCGAAGCAGCGGGTCGGCAGATACTTCCTGCAAATCACCGCATCCATACGGGTCAAGCGCATAGGTCGGTTTCTTCGTTGCAAGAGAGACGCCTATCGCATGAAAAACACCAGTTCCGACAAACAGATTCGCAGCGCAGTCTGCATTTTTAGCAGACGCATACGTACATCCAAGAACCTGCCCGGGTTCCGGCGTGCGTTTTGAACCTGCACCTACAACAGCGTTCACCCCTAACGAACGAAGTTTTTCAGCGAGTTCTTCGGTCTGATGAGAGTGCTGAATGGTTGTCGTAAGACTGACGCTTTCATATTTTTTCAGCACTGCAGCAGCTTTTTCAAGAATGGTGCAGTCGATATCCTTGCGGTAGGGGATGTAGATGACATTTTTTTCATCGGTAACCGGCGTGTGCCCGATGTGAAGTAGAATATCTGCATCAGATGCAGCATCAAGAGACAAATCACATGCACCCCAGCAGGGATCTCCGCTTATGATACTCGTAATTCCTTCTTTGCGAAGGACTGATACCAGTTCCGGCGCGAAGCGTTTCAGTCCTTCGGGAAACTGCAGTGCTGCTTTTTTGACACCGCGCCTCTTTAACTCTGCTGCTATTTCAGAATAGGGAATCATTATTTATTTCCGTGGTGATGGGTAGAGCGGGTTTCTGTGGTGATTGCGGATATACTCTTCTGCTGCACGAAGAACCGAGTTGTCTGTTGCAAACGTTACAAGCGGCAGTGACTGTTTAAAGCTGAACCAGTCAAGGCTGTTAATCTCTTCAAGCTGCGGCTGTTCTTTTCCGGCGATAGGTGTCGCAATAAAAAATACCACATCTTTCAGATTTCCCCGCGGAGTCCTGTATGTTACCACTTTACGGAACCGTGCATCGAGTGCGACATCAAGTCCGGTCTCCTCTTTTATTTCGCGCAGAGCTGTCGCTTTTTCTGTTTCGTTTCCTTCAACATGACCTTTGGGAAAACTCCAGTGATGCCCATGCTGAATCAGCAGATATTCATGTCCGAGACGGGTTTTCTTCCAGATGACCGCACCGCATGACTTTTCCCGCTCTAACCAGCCATACATTCTGCTATATTATTTGTAAGTTACCTGATATGGTGTTTTGTGTTTGTTCATCAGGAGATTCATACGCAGATTTAATCCGGATACATAACCAATATATATTCCACTATGGCAGAATCCCCATCCAGAAAATATCTCCTCGGAAATGATGCTGCAGCGCACGCATGCCGCGAGGCAGGCATCGACTTTGCATCAGGATATCCGGGAACTCCTTCATCAGAAGTAATTGATACCTTACGAGCAGTCCCTGAAAGACCATACTATGTGGAATGGTCAGTAAACGAAAAAGTTGCATTTGAACAGGCACTTGCAGCAAGCTGGTGCGGACTTCGCTCTCTTGTGACTATGAAACATGTGGGCTTAAACGTCGCCGCAGACCCGCTGATGACTTCATCATACACGGGAACGAAAGGAGGATTTGTTATTCTCTCAGCAGACGATCCGTTTGCACACAGCTCACAAAACGAGCAGGACTCACGTATGTATGCAAAGTTTGCACAGATTCCCTGTCTTGACCCGTCATCTGTGCAGGAAGCTCATGACTATCTCAAATCCGCATGGGACATCTCGGAAAAGTTCAGACTGCCGGTACTTTTCCGCCCGACAACACGTATCTGCCACTCAAAAGGAGATGTTGAGTTAGGCGAGCCGGTCGCGTCCCCGCGCACCGGTTCATTCGAGAAAAACCCGAAACAGTATGTGGTAGTTCCTGCCCACACACGCCCGCTCCACGTTGAACTTACGAAAAAACAGGGCGCTGTTGCAGAATATCTGGTTTCAGCCGGATACAACACCGCAGAGATTCGCGGGAAAAAAGCGGTAATTGCCGGAGGAATTTCTGCATCATACGCCGCAGAAGTGCTTCCGGAAGACATCTCATTCATTAAAATCGGTGCATACCCCATTGACCGCAAATGGCTTTCTGACATTGTTTCCAAACACACCGAGATTCTCGTCATCGAAGAACTGATGCCGGTAATTGAGGAGATGGTTTTAAGCGTCGCAGGTAAGGAGACGGTCGTTCACGGAAAACTCGACGGAACTGTTCCGCACGAAGGAGAGTTCTCTGCAGCGCACGCAGCATCCTTCATGGAAAAAGCAGGATTTGCAAAGAATCCCTTCCCCGCGCCGGAGACTCCGGCAGAGGTTGCAGTCCGCCCGCCGATTCTCTGCCCGGGTTGTCTTCACCGCTCGGTCTTCTATGCGATGCGCAAAGTCTTCAAAGACGGAATCTTCCCCTCAGATATCGGATGCTACACGTTAGGTCTGCAGCTTGGAGCAGTTGATACGACAATCTGTATGGGGGCTTCTGTTACTGTAGGTTCCGGTATTGCCCACTCGGTCCCTGACGCAGAGGTCGTTTCCACAATTGGTGACTCAACCTTCCTGCACACGGGAGTAAATGGTCTGATTAATGCAGTTTATAACGGTGCAAACCAGACGATTATCATTCTTGACAACAGAATCACCGCGATGACCGGACACCAGCCGAACCCGAACACCGGACTTACTGCAACGGGTGCAGTATCGCAGAAGATTTCTCTTGAGGAACTGGTAAAAGCCTGCGGAGTTTCCTTCGTTGAGTCGGTTGACCCCTATGATTTAACGCTTCTGCTTGCCGTACTGAAAGAGGCAAAGGAGAAGAAGGGCGTAAAGGTCATTATCGCAAAACAGCCGTGCGTAATTATGAACAAGCGCCTTGGAATCAAGCGCAGCCGCTATGTCGTAGAAGCTGACCGCTGTATCAAATGCGGCGCATGCATAAAATACGGCTGCCCGGCAATCGAGACTGATGTTTCCGGCGCGGCAAAGACCACAGCACTTTGTACCGGCTGCGGCGTCTGTGCTGACATCTGTCCTGCGGGTGCAATTCACAAAGGAGGGCTGAAAGAATGAAAAAGAGTTACGACTGTTTAATAGTCGGAATCGGAGGACAGGGAACCATTCTTGCATCGAATGTTTTAGGTGATGCATGCGTTATTGAAGGGCGCCACGTGCGCGGTGCAGAAACGCACGGCATGTCTCAGCGCGGCGGCTCTGTTGAAACACACATCAGAATCGACGGCAAATACGGCTCGCTTGTCGCCCCCGGAACGGCTGACCTTCTCATCGCATTCGATGTATTAGAGGCACTGCGCTACCGCCACTTCGTAAAACCAAACGGGCTGATGATTATTAATCGTGAGATGGTTGTTCCGACCTCAGTCTTCTCAAACAAACTGCCGGTTCCAAAACTCGAAGAGGTTGAAGCGGAACTGAAAGCAGGCAGCGCAAAAGTAATCCTTATCGATGCAGCAAAACTTGCAGCGGAAGCAGGTAGTCCGCTTGCTGCAAATATTGTTCTTTTGGGTGCTGCCTCTCACAGTCTCCCGCTCGCTGCAAAATCACTGGAAGAAGCGGTTAGAAGAAATGTTCCGCCAAAGACAGTTGACATTAATGTAAAAGCATTCAGCCTCGGAAAAGAAGCCGGGGCATAATCCTTTTTTTTCGCTCTCCTGAAATCCTATATACTATTCGCCCCAATATTAGAGTATGAAAATTACTGTTATCAACGGCAGTCCGAGAAAAGACGGAAACACTGCAGCACTTGTTGAAGCATTTACTGCAGGCGCAAAAGATGCCGGACACACGGTTACTGTTCTTAACGTAGGACGTAAACACATCAACGGCTGTTATGCCTGCGAGTTCTGCCACACGAAAGGAAACGGCGAATGCGCACAGAAAGACGACATGCAGGAAATCTATCCGGTCATTAAAGAAGCTGAGATGATTGTATTTGCATCTCCGATTTATTACTTCACCCTTTCCGCACAGATTCAGGCAGTCATTCAGCGGTTCTATGCATTATTAGCGCCTCCGATGATGAAAAAAGCAGCGCTGATTATGAGTTCCGGCTCTCCGGGCGTGTATGATGCATCAATTAAGCAGTACCATGACCTGCTTTCATACATCAACGTAGAAGACATGGGAATCATTACTGCATTTGGCGATGAAAACAAATCCGAGAAGAAACTTGCCGAAGCACGTGCATTCGGGAAATCTCTTCAGTAATTTCTTTTTTACCCCACGTAAAACAACAACCTATTTGTAGTCACTCCTCCAACCTTAAATAAGAGGATTTCTATGAGCATAGTTCATGTAACTGACCATCCGTTAATACAACACAAACTTACGATGCTGCGCGACAAAAATACCGGCTCAATGTATTTCCGCCAGCTCTTAAGTGAGCTTTCAATGCTGATGGGATATGAAGTAACCCGTAATTTCGCAACAAAACCTGTTAGCGTTGAAACTCCGATTACCACAACCACATCATCCGTTCTTGCAGATGAATATGTCGTTCTTGTACCTATTTTAAGAGCAGGTCTTGGCATGACTGACGGTCTGCTGAATCTGATGCCTTTTGCAAGGGTGGGACACATCGGAACATACCGCGATGAAGAAACCCATGAGCCGGTACAGTACTACTGCAAACTTCCGAAGGAAGCACGCAACAGTGAAGTAATTGTTGTTGACCCGATGCTTGCAACCGGCGGCAGCGCTGAGGCGGCAATCACCATTCTGAAAAGAAACGGATGCGAGAGAATCAGACTCATGTGTCTCGTTGCAGCGCCGTGCGGTATTGCAACAGTTCAGAAAGCACACCCTGATGTTGATATCTATGTAGCATCCATTGATCAGGGCTTAAACGAAAACTGCTACATTGTCCCCGGTCTTGGGGATGCGGGAGACCGTATCTTCGGGACGAAATAATCCTGCTTTTTTTAACAACGGCATCCGGCATACGGAAAGAACTTATTCTTTTTCCGCCAAACATAATTATAATATATCGTGTGAGGCTGCATAGTGAAAAAAACAACAGTGCTTGAAGAACTGCGCGGAAGGCTATTAGACTTATCTCTTAGAAATAATCTCTTAAACTATCACGTGCTTGCTCCGCGCTCCATTGAAATATCCGGAGAACATTTGGCAGAGGTTTACTCAATCCTTGTCCTAAAAGAAAAAGGAATGAAATTCCATCCTGATGGAAAAAGCAGTGCCACAGCCGAAGAAAAAAACGTCTGGAAATATCCGATATTTACCATCAACCCCAAACATACCGACCTCATCCTCAATACCCCCTATAACGACATTGACCTCAGGAAAAAACTCGATGCCCTGCAGACAAAAAGCCGCAGCGT
>DALTWR010000067.1 GCA_029986975.1 Methanocorpusculum sp. | reverse complement strand
CGCACTCCATTATCTCGCGTCTTCCGCCGAAGATTCCTATCGGAAGACCGCCGCCTGCGATTTTTCCAAGCGTCGTCAGATCAGGCGTTACCCCAAAATACCCCTGCGCACCGTGAAGCCCTAAACGGTATCCGGTAATGACCTCATCAAAGATTAAAAGAACGTCATGAGCATGAGTAATCTCTCTTACATCTTCAAGATACTCTTTTTCAGGCAGAACAACACCGCAGTTTCCCATCACCGGCTCAACAATAAATGCAGCCGTATCAGGATTTTTGGATAGCACTGTTTCTAATGCTTCTGCATCGTTGAAGGGGACCTGCCGCGTCCATGCCGCAGTTTCTTTTGGAACGCCGAGTGAGTCAGGGATTCCGTGCGTTGTTGCCCCCGAACCTGCCGCAATTAAAACGCTGTCGTGTGCTCCGTGAAATCCGCCTTCGACTTTTACGATGCCGGATTTTCCGGTGAAACCGCGGGCAAGCCGCAGGGCAGACATCGTTGCCTCGCATCCGGTTGAAACAAAACGGAGCATCTCAATTGACGGATAGTCAGCAATGATTTTTTTTGCAAGCGTAACCTCTAACGCCGAAGGCGTCCCAAACAGCCAGCCTGACTCGAGCTGTTTTGCAGCAGCTGCTGCAATCACCGGATTTCTGTGTCCTAAAAGAAGCGGACCATATCCCAGACAGCAGTCGATGTAGGTTTTTCCGTCCTCGGTGAAAAGTTTTGAGCCTTCGGCTGACCTGACATAGAAAGGATATGGCGATATTGCCCGCACCGGACTTGAAACCCCGCCCGGGAGAATCTGTTTTGCCTCGGAGAAAAGTTTCTGCGAAACAGTGCCTGCAGTATCAGCCATGAAGCCACCTCAGAATGTCTCTTGCATAGTACGTGATAATAATATCTGCACCGGCTCTGGCAATCGAGGTCATCGCCTCCATAACTGTCCGTTTTTCATCAAGCCATCCGGCAGCAGCTGCCGCCTTAATCATCGCATACTCACCTGAAACGTGATACGCTGCAACCGGAAGACCGAGCGTTTTGATGTCTGATAAGACATCGAGATAGAACGTTGCAGGTTTTACCATCAAAATATCAGCACCTTCCTCTTTGTCGAGTTCGCTTTCGCGGAATGCTTCACGTCTATTTGCCGGATTCATCTGGTATGAACTGCGGTCTCCGAACGAAAATCCTGAGTCAGCAGCCTCGCGGAACGGTCCGTAGAGACATGAGGCAAACTTGGTACTGTATGACATAATAGGAACTGAAGAAAATCCTGCCTCATCGAGTGCTTTGCGGATGGCTGATACCATGCCGTCTAACATGCAGCTTGGAGCAACCATATCTGCCCCTGCTTCTGCCTGACTTACCGCAATTTTTTCCATGAGTAAAAGCGACGCATCATTATCAAGTTCAAACCCGCTGCATGTTTCACGAATAATACCGCAGTGTCCATGAGTTGTGTACTCGCAGGCACACAAATCAGTTATGACAACTAAATCAGGCGCTGCTTTTTTCATCGCAGAAACGGCTTTTTGTACAACACCGTCTTTTGCGAAGGCAGAAGATGCTGCCGCATCTTTTTCCTTCGGAATCCCGAAGATAATTACCGACCTGATTCCTTCGGCAAAGAGTTCTTCTGCGAGGGAGGCAGCACGTGACAGAGGGTATCTTACCTGCCCGGGCATGGATGAAATCGGAACTTCTGTTTCTGCATTTTCATCAAAGAAAAGCGGAAGGCAGAACTGTTCGGAATGCAGGTGTGTTTCAGTAACTAACGGGAGGAGATTTTTGCTCCTCAGTCTTCTCATGCGGGTTTGCGGGTACATGTTTAGTGTCTCCTGATAATTGCGGCAACTATTTTTCGTGCGGTTTCGGGATTTTCTTCTTCGGCGGATTTGCGGATGACTTTTGCAGCGTCATCCAGCATTTTTTTCGTAATCGATGCGGTCACATCCTCTATGAGCGTGTATGCATCCGCACCTGCTGCAAGTTTTTTTCGGGCGCGGGAAAGTTCACGTGAACGAATCTCTTCTGCCCATGAATAAAGTGAGGCAAGAACATCTCCTGCAGCGGTGCGGTTGAGGATTTTTATGAACTCAGGGATGTATGATTCAACAATATGCTCTGCCTCTTCTGCTTCATGAAGACGGGACTGCATATTCTCTAACGAGATGCCTTTCAAATCATCAATGCCGCAAAGGGTAACCCCTGCCAAGTCAGCACAACCGGCTTCGATATCCGGCGGATTTGCAATATCGATTAAGAGCAGTTTTCGCGGAGCTGCATCAAGCGGCCAGAAACGGTCTTCCATAACAGCTGCTAACGCATCCTTTTTGATAATCTCATGCGGGGCTGCAGTACAGGAGATAACAACATCCGATAACGCGATGCAGGGATAGAGCTGGTCGAGATGCATGGCTCTTCCACCCACATCTTCTGCAATTTTTACCGCATTTTCATACGTGCGGTTGGTGACATAAATTGCCCGCAGATTTTTTTCTGCAAGCGACTTTGCAACAAGCCGCCCCATCTCACCGCCTCCTACAACTAAGATGTTTTTGCCGGAAAGATTTCCTATCTCTGATTCTGCAAGAGAGACGGCAGCAGAACCCAGAGATACAGCCCCGCGATTTATGGCTGTGTTCTGCCGCACATAGACACCCAGATTTATAGCGGTCTGAAATACTGCAGAGATGACCGGGTCTGCTCCGCCAAACTCTTCTGCAGCAAGAAGGGCAGACTTCATCTGCCCTAAAATCTGGTCTTCTCCTACAATCATCGACTCAGTTCCGGCAGCAAGGTTTCCCAAGTGCCGCAGAACATCCGCTCCTTCAAAGAAGACAAAGCCTTCTCTTCCTTCGCGGGAAAGAAATGCCTCAAGGCTTTTGCGGGAACCGTGCACCAGAATCTCAATTCTTCCGCAGGTCTGAAGAAGCAGAACACCGGTAAATTCGCTTGCGGCTGAACGGTAAAACGCCGCTTCATCTTCGAAACGGTTCTTTGCAAGTTCTGTTACACCATGCTCCGCATAATTAAACGAAGCAACCGCGAGTTCAAAGTTGAGGTCAGGCATCAGACATACCTCCGAAGAATTTCTTCTGCGTCAATATGACCTTCTTCAAGTTCTTTCCAGACAGCATCGTCATGAAGTACCTTCTGTAGAATCTCTGCACGCTGTTTCTGCGAGGGGAGAGCGTTTTTCAAAAGAGTGCGAAGACTGTTCTGCAGTTCAACCATCTGCGAAAGCGCCGGATAGGCTGATGTTATTTCGTCGCGGACGAAGGAAGCGACGGCAGGCGCTTTTCCATTCGTGGAAACGGCGAGGGACAAATCCCCTTCATGAAATATGGCGGGGATGAGGAAGTTTCCGACAGCCGTTGCAGAGTTGTACCATTTATGGTTTTGTGATGCAATCTCTGTTATTTTTTTATTGAACTCTGCATCATCAGAGGCGGCGATGATGATGTCATACTCAGAGATGAGAGAGAATAGTGCTGCATCACCTGACGGCATCTCAGATTTATCAAGAAGTCTCACCTCTTTTGCCTCATCTCTAAAGTATGCCGCTTTCCTTGACCCTACAGCACCGGTACCAAATACCAGCACACGAAGTGCGGACACATCAGCCGTAAGGAAAATCATATACGCACCTCCCTACTTTTCATATAATATAATTTGTCTGCTGTATGCATTAAGATGTGGGCTTTATGTATGAGAGGATTCATTTTCATTTTTAAAATCCGCTTTTCTCCAGTTCACTGCTGATACGGGACAGAAGTCCTGTGTCATTTAGTTCGCGGGCGATATCTTCCGCTTCAGAAAAAAGAGTAAGGGCTGCCTCAATATCTCCTTCCTCAATTCTGATAAGACCAAGTCCGAGATATGAAAGTGATTTCCAGTAGCGGTTCTCTTCGGATTCATCAGATGTGATGTAAAGAAAATCTTCTGCGGCTTTACTGAAGTCTCCATTTTCAAGTCTGATTTCAGCTCTCACATACCGTATCGCTGCTGCATCAGGCAGAAGAGATACTGCATGCGAGAGATGTTTTTCTGCGGATGCTCTATCTCCAAGCTCCCGCAGGGATGTTCCAAGGTAGTAATAGTAATGCGGGTTTGAGGAATCAAGCGCCGCAGCTTTTTCAAATAATTCTGCGGCGAATCTAAACTCCCGTTTTGAAAACGCATCAAGCCCTTGAGAAAAACACTCGTCTGCTTCTACGCTTCCCACGCTTTTAAGACCTCTTTTGTGATACGAACAACAAACGGATTTTCATCAGAGAGACGTTCCTGAATTTTTTTGATTTCCAATCTGCAGTTCAGTTTTCCAAGCGACTTTACTGCCATGTATCGAACATGGTCTTTTTCGTCAGTGAGAAGCGGGATAAGATATCCGGCATACTCTCTGCATCCGGAATTTCCAATGACTTCACAGGCGCGATACCGCAGAATCCAGTTCTTATCGCCAAGAAAAAGGAGTACCTGCTCCACACCGGCTTTTCCAGCCGCAGCTAAATCTGCGGACGCCTGTGCACGAACTGATTTATCAGGAGAAGTAAGAAGTGAGAGGGGGCTTTCCTGAGACATTGTGTTACATTTATTTTTATTCCTCATACTATAAAAGGAGTTTCATAAATACATGCTTAATTTGTAAAAAATAGTATTACGAACGTAACAAACACATAACACTAATTTATATAACACAAACACAAATATAATACCCATGCCAAAATACGGAATCCTGCTTGTCGGACACGGAAGCAGACTCGAATACAATAAACAGCTGATAACAACAACCGCGGAGATGATGAAAGAGAAGTGCCCCGACTCTATCATAAAATCCTGCTTTCTTGAATACAGCAGCCCGAATGTTACCGAAGGTCTTGAACTCATGCGGCACGAGACGTTTGATATATTAGTCGTTGTCCCGCTTTTCCTTGCGAAAGGAATTCATATCTTGCGGGACATCCCGAAACTGCTCGGACTTGAGCAGGGAGAAAAGACAGGCATGTTTACCCTCGAAAACGGATGCGAGATTCCATTCGTTTACGCAAATCCCATTGGAATCGACCCGCTTCTTGCAGAGTTAATGCTGAAAAATGCTGATACTGCACTGCAGCAGTTAAACGGAGAGAGGCTGCTTTGAAAGTTCTTGTTCTCGACACAATTCACGGAGGTGCTGTCCTTGCCGAAGCACTTCTGAGAAACGGTGATGATGTTGATGCGGTTGATGTGTACCGGGGAAATACCATGGCTTTCGAAGATGCAGAAAAACAAGGCTACGATGCAGTAACTGCACCCGTGCACTTAAATCCTGACTGCCCGCTGCTTTCTCTTTCAGCGCCGCATTATACTCATCATCAGATGACCGCAAAACTGCTGAAATCCTGCCGCGCAAAACTCATCGAAATTACCGGCGCACGCGGAAAAACAACGACGGCTTTTGCCCTCGCAGAAGTTCTTCCGGGAAAAGTGATTCTGCATACAAGTACCGGCACATGGCTGTATCCGGAAAAAAAGCTGCTCTTCAAAAAAAGCATAACACCGGCATCCCTTCTCTTCGCTGCAAAAGCTGCGGAAACCGAAGGGGCTGACTGGATTGTCGCAGAAGAGTCGTTAGGCGTCTGCGGTCTTGGGTTTGGCATCCTCACATCAGACAAAGATTACCCAATAGCCGCAGGAAAAAAATCTGCCCTT
>DALTWR010000066.1 GCA_029986975.1 Methanocorpusculum sp. | reverse complement strand
TTACCTATTTCCTCATCTCGATGGGAATATTTTCCCTGCCGTTTCTGGCATACCTGTCTGTGTCTGCCTACATCATGGAAGACGGATTCGGGATCTCAAAGATGGCATACAGTCTGTTCCTCGGCGCAAATGTAATTATAGGGACGTTAGGCATGATTGTTGTGCAGAAGGCTACGAAGAAGACAGGTCCGAAAAGTACCGCGCGGGTTATTCTCATCTCCTGTATTCTAAGCGGCATTCTGATGCTGGTATTCGGACACTTAAACGAGTTTGTCTTTATCGCATGCTTCATTCCCTGCGCAATCGCGGCAATTACCGCGAGACCTTATGCGCTTGGAATTCTGCTTCGCCAGTATGACAAAGACACAGGGGCAGTGTCAGCTCTCTTTAACTTCGTGCTGATTTTCTTAGGGTGCGTCGGTATGATTTTAGGAACGCTTCCCTGGTCATCATATGTCAACGGACTTGGCATCTGTATTCTTGGAACAGGAATAATTGCCCTTGTCTTCTGGATTCTCTTAAAAGCAGGCGGCATGAAACTTAAAGGAATGGAGTAGATGATTCTTCCGCTCGCCGTATCAGCAGCGGCAGTTCTCATCACTCTTATCATTGCGTCCGTGCAGGATGTAAAAAGCAGAACAGTTTACCGGATTACGTGGTATCCTGCAACTGTTGTCGGCATAATCTGTGCGGTTATTTTCTGGGTAGAACGGATTCCGTCAGGATTATTTGTTCTTATCATTTCTCTTGTTTTCGCTGCGCTTATGGCAGCATTTGCCGCATTCGGTCTCTTCGGCAAGGCAGATGCCAAAGCGCTTATTCTGATATCTGTCTGTGTTCCGGTAACACCGTTTGCGGAATCTCTTTTCCCCTCGCTTGCTGTATCTGTACTGATTAATGCAGGCGTTCTTGTGCTGCTGTTTGCGCTTCTCTGTCTGGTTTTCAACCTCGTAAAAGGAAACCGCGCACCGGTTTATCTTATGTGTTCAGGATTTCCGGTGAGAGGTGCTGACATTACAAAGTATCACGGGTTTATCGCTGAAGAGGTAACTGAAACAAAGGAAGGCATCAAAAAAACATTTCTGAAAGCCGGCGCGCCAAGGACCGCGCTGAAGACACACTCGTACCTGATGATTAAAACACTTCGCGAAAATCCTGATGCGTACAAGGAAGAACTTACACGCTTTGCGCGGTGCGAAAAAGTCTGGATTAGTGCTGGAATCCCGTTAATCCTCCCGATTACAGTTGGATTTATTTTTGCGCTGTTTGGAATTTCAGTAACTGATGTGGCCTTAGGACTGCTTTAAAAACACAAGAAAAGTAGCGAGGAATGGATTTGAACCATTGGTCTACGGGTTATGAGCCCGTCGGGATCTCCTGACTACCCCACCTCGCTTCTAAAAAGGACGTCTCAAAGAGACATGCTGACATGGGGATTCGAACCCCAGTAGCCGGCGTGAGAGGCCGGCATGATTGGCCACTACACTATGTCAGCAAATTGCGTAATATTGTTGGGCGCGTCAGTATTTATACCTGACGCAAAACTCCCCGACAATCCGCAGAGATTTATCTAATACAAACGCTAATAACTATAGACACAACAAGCATGCCCAGCATAGAAGAAGAAATACGAAGTCTCGAAGAAGAGATTCGAAATACTAAATATAACAAGGCAACATCCCAGCATATCGGACGTCTGAAAGCAAAGATAGCCAAGCTGAAAGATGACGCTGTAATGCGCGCCATAAAGTCGGTGGGCGGCGGCGAAGGATATGCAGTTAAGAAAAGCGGAGACGGAACGATTGTTTTAGTAGGCTTTCCGTCTGTTGGTAAATCAACTCTTTTAAACCGCTTAACCGGTGCAGACAGTGAAACCGGCGCGTATGCCTTCACGACTCTTACGGTTGTTCCGGGTCTTATGGAATACAAAGGCGCAAAAATCCAGATTCTTGATATCCCCGGATTAATTGCAGGGGCAGCGATGGGAAAGGGCCGCGGAAAAGAGGTTATCGCCGTTGTCAGAACTGCGGATGTGATTGTGATTTTAGGCGATGTATTCAATGCAGTCCATGTTGATGTGCTGATGCGCGAACTGTATGATTCCGGTATCAGAATCAACCGCCCGAAGCCGGATATCACGATTAAGAAAACAACAGCCGGGGGAGTTCACCTTCACACGGTCGGTGCATCCCGCGTCAATATCGAAGAGGTTCGTGCCATTCTTGCGGAAAACAAGATTATGAATGCAGATGTGCTTTGCCGCGGAAAAGACATTACGCAGGATGATATTGTTGATGCGATGATGGGAAACCGTATGTACATCCCGGCATTTATTGCCATCAACAAAGTGGACTTAATTACTCCTGAGCAGAGAAAAGAGGTAGAAGACCATATGCGGCAGAAGTACGGCGTTGACCCCATCATGATTTCTGCTCATGCGGCATACAACATCGACAAGCTGCAGGATGCAATCTATGACCACTTAGGATTCGTCAGAATTTACTTAAAGCCGTACGGACATGAGGCGGATATGGACGAGCCGGTGATTATGAGGAAGGGAACAAAAATCGAAGATATCTGTAAACGCCTGCACCGTGATTTCGTTGACCAGTTCCGTTATGCAAAAATCTGGGGTCCGTCGGTTAAACACGATGCAGCAAAAGTAGGTCTGCAGCACGTAGTTGCAGACGGCGATATTGTAACCATCGTTACAAAATTATAAAACTATTGTAATAAAAATCAGAGGACTTATTCTACCCCCTTTCCTTTAATCAGAGCTACCCCAAAATCCCCCAATCCAAATCGATTGCGACAAGAAAATCCTTGTGAACGCCAATTCCACAAGCTTCCAACCCGGACGTTACCACCCGCGCAGGTTGAGATAGGATTACTAAGAATGGATTTAGCAGCATTTCTGCAATTCATTAGAGAACTTCTTGTCGCACGGCTGAATAGTTACTTTTCTTCTTCGTATCTCTTCAGTTCTCTCTCTCGCAGTTCTCCGCGTTTGATTTTGCCTGAAAACGACTTCGGAAGTTCCTTAACGAACTCAATCGCCCGCGGATATTTGTACGGGGCAGTGGTACGCTTTACAAAGTCCTGAATTTCTTTGATGAGACGGTCTGACGGCTCGAATCCCTCATGGAGAACAATAAACGCTTTTACAATAACGCCGCGGATATCATCAGGACTGCCCACAACAGCAGACTCTTTAACCGCCGGATGCTCAAGAAGCGTTGATTCAACCTCGAACGGAGAAATACGGTAACCGGATGACTTAATCACATCATCATTTCTTCCAACAAACCAGAAGTAGCCATCCTCATCGATTCTTGCTTTATCCCCTGTGTAGTACCAGCCGTTTTTGAACTGCTCGGCATTCTCTTCAGGATTGTCCAGATATTCACGGATAAGACCTGCCGGACGCTGCTCAAGAGAAATAGCAATTCTTCCGGTTTCTCCTTTCGGCACCTCATTTCCTTCATCATCATGGAGCTGAATATGCCATCCAGGCATTGGTTTACCCATCGAACCCTGTTTAATCTCCATGCCCGGAAGCGTTGCAATACAGCAGCATGTCTCAGTCTGACCGTAGCCTTCACGGATAGTAATGCCAGTCCCCTCACGCCAGATTCTGATGACCTCAGGATTCAGCGGTTCACCGGCACTCGTACATGTGCGAAGTTCGGTAAAAGAGAACTTCTTCAAGTCAGCGATAATGAGCATACGATAAATCGTTGGCGGGCAGCAGAACGATGTTATCCCGTACTTTTCAATCAGCGGCAAAAGCTCTGTTGCAAGGAACTTGCTGCGGTAGTCATAGACAAAGATACATGCCCCGCAAATCCACTGACCAAATATTTTACCCCATCCGCATTTTGCCCATCCGGTATCTGAAACCGTAAAGTGAACATCCTTTTCTGTTAGGTCATGCCAGAACTTTGCCGTAACCGTCTGACCAAGCGGGTGCGCATAATCGTGCAGAACCATCTTCGGATCTTTTGTCGTGCCTGATGTGAAATAAATCAGCATCGGGTCTGTTGAAAGAACCTTGCGTCCGGCAGTCGGTACAAGTTTTGTTGAAACCGGCGCCGGATATTTGAGTTCATGCTGATAGCCAATCCACGGTGTCGGGAGACGCTCATTCGGATTGTCGTCAACAATCATACGAAGCTGCAGCGAAGGACACTCTTCTGCGACCTTATCGACCTTCTCAATATTTTCGCGGTCGGTAATAACCATCTTGAAGTTGCCGACTTTCATACGGTAGGCGATATCCTTTACCGTAAGCATGTGCGGACTTGGACAGTAAACAGCGCCGAGCTTTAAGATACCAAGAACAAGAATCCACCATTCCGGAACTCTTGGAAGCATCAGCATGACGCGGTCTCCTTTCTGGATGCCGAACTTCATTAAGATGTTTGCTGCTTCGTTGCTGTGAATCATCAAGTCCCAGAAGGTGAACTTCTTCTCTTCTCCTGCCTGATTCACCCAGATCATCGCCAGATGGTTTCTGTCACGTTTTGCCCACGCGTCAATCACATCAAAGGCGAAGTTATAGTGTTTTGGAACGTCTATGTGAAACGATGCATAGGTTTCATCATAGTTTCCAATATTCCCAGTATATTCAGTCATAAATAGTTACTATATATTTGACTCTTTTAGGATATAATCTATGGGGAAATACAAATGAAAAAAATGCCGGATATTCATTGACAGAGATTCATTTAATACGCTTCCCCATAAATATAATCAGGACAAATACATGACTCTTGCTCAGTTTTGTAAAAACCATTTAAGTCTGGTAGCTGCAGCGGTTATTCTCATCATTGTTGCAGTTATTGGATGGAAATATATTGCAAGTGTTATCATTGCAGGCTCGCTTGCGATAGTTGCTATGCCGTTTTACCGTAAGATGTGCCGCAAACTTCCGGCGCCGTTTTCTGCAGGTATAGTGTCTATTCTGGTATCTATCATCATTGTAGGTATTGGAGCTTTTACAGTAACAGTCATTTTCTTAGGAAAAGACACGCTATCAATGATGCTGCAGCAGATTATCGTTTTTATTGGCAAGATTTTCAACTTTGAGGTTTCAGCAGGAACAGGTACTGAGTTTATAGAATCTCTTCTCTCATTGTTCTCAGGTTCTATGGCAGATATTGCATTAGGTATCTTGTCCAGTGGAGTTTACATAGTCCTTGCCTGCATCTTCTTCTTTGTTTCCCTCTATCTTTTCTTTATCTTCGGAGACAAACTTGCAGCAGATGTATGGAGTGTTATTCCTGAGCAGTCAAAGCCGAATTCAGCATTAATGCGTCAGAAAACAAAAGACATTCTCTTTGCGTTATACATTGTTCAGGTTGTTGTTGCATTTTTGACGGCTATCTTAGCGATTCCTTATCTTCTCCTAATGGGATATGGTAATATTGTCCTCTTTGCAACACTCTGCGGATTTTTAGCATTGATTCCTATTTTAGGCGCGCCGCTGGTTCTTATCTTCTTAGGACTCTATGCATTAGCTCTCGGAGATATTCATGGTGTTATCATCACAGTTACGGTAGGAGTAATTCTTCTCTGGCTTCTGCCTGATTTCTTTATCCGTCCAAAGCTTACGGGAAAGAGAGTGCAGATTCGCCCCATGCTGGTTTTTGTAGGATTCTTTGGAGGAGCTGCGATTCTGGGACTTATCGGTTTTGTAATAGGCCCTGTTCTTCTCGTCCTGTGTATGGCAGCGTATGAAATCTTCTTTAAAGAACTGCGCACGATAAAAGAAGAGATTGAAGATGAACCTGCACCGATGATTCCTG
>DALTWR010000065.1 GCA_029986975.1 Methanocorpusculum sp. | reverse complement strand
TCCGCCTCTATCTCTTCGCGCAGCTCTGCTTCAAGCTCCGCGCGGATTCTTGCACGCTCTGCCTCTTTTTCCGCATTCAGCTCGGCAAGACGTTCCGCGCGGGTCGTTCCGTGGACTGCAAGCCATGCTTTTGTTGCACGGTATCTGAAAATAAAAAGCACCAGAAAAGCAACCGCAATTACCGCACAAAGGATAACAACGAAAATCTTAGGCGCCCACGACGCAGGGGCGATAATGCCGAATGCCACCGCAGCAGCCGCTGCGAGAAGCATAATATCAATAATAATTACCAGCGCAGTAAACATCGGTTTAAACTGCGCACGTTCCTCATCATTCATTACTATGTTATTGTGTGTCACGGAAATAAAAACTAATTCCCTTGAAACAGCATATAGATAAGTAGAACAAAGAATGGATATCAAAAAACTCACCGATGAATTATCCGAAAAAAACTGCGATGCCTACGTCATCTATGACTCGGCAGAAAACCCTGATATGCACTATCTAAGCCGGTTTTCCGCAGGAGACCCGTATATCTATCTCTGCCTCAAATCAGGCGAAGAACGCTTAATTGTTGCCTCCATGGAGGAACTTCGCGCACAAAAAGAGGCGCGCTGTCCGGTAATCTCCCGCACATCTGCAGGATTCATGGATTACCTCGCAGAAGGCTGCAGCGCAGACGAAGCAGCAGCGCAGATGATTACTGCTCAATGCTGCAGGAAAGACTCCGCACAGAAACGGCTTCTTGTTCCCTACTCGATGCCTGCAGGGTTTGCGCGCGCACTATCGAAACATGCGGAAGTATGTATTGACACGGAAACAGTAAGCTCGATGCGTTCTGTAAAAACCCCGGAAGAGATTGAAGAGATACGTGCCGTCCAGCGCGAAAATGAATGGGGTGTACACCGGGCTGTTGATGCCGTGAAAAAATCCGTGATAGGGGATAATGATATACTCTACTTCGAAGACGAAGTACTCACGTCTGAAAAAATCAGAAAGATTCTGCACGAAGCATTCTATGACAAAGGATTGGAAGACAGAGACACCATCATCTCCTGCGGAAAAGATACCGCCCTTCCGCACGCAAAAGGAGAAGGCGCACTGTACGCACATCAGCCCATCGTAATGGATGTATTCCCCTGCAGAATCAACGGATACTTTGCAGACATGACACGCACAATATCCAAAGGAAAACCCTCTGACGAGATATGTGCCATGTATGAAACTGTCCGCGAAGCAAAAGAGCTTGCCGCATCCATGATAAAGCCGGGCATCACCGGCGCTGAAGCGCACAACGCGGTTGCTGAATACTTTACTGCGCACGGCTATGAGACAGCAGGCATATCAGGTTTTATCCACAGTTTAGGACACGGCGTAGGGCTTGCCATCCATGAAAGCCCGTCGCTTTCGCCCCGGGGCGAAGAACTCAGGCCCGGAAACGTCATAACCTTAGAGCCGGGACTTTATTATCCGGGAACAGGCGGTGTGCGCCTCGAAGACATGGGCGCTGTTACCGAAGACGGATTTGATAGATTTACCATCTTTGAAGAAGAATTAATAGTAGCATGAACGATACAGAATTTGACAACTATAAAGAAGCGGGAAGAATCGCACATGACGTTCTCCACGTCTGTGCCGCGGAAATAAAACCCGGAATCCTTCACAGCGACATCTTTGACATGGTGCTGGACAAAATCGCATCAGCAGGGGCAGCCCCGTCATTTCCCCCGAACATCTCCATAAATGAATGTGCGGCGCACGACACACCATCCCCCATAGATGAGCGCGTCTTCTGCGAAGGCGACCTCGTAAAACTTGATATCGGAACGCACATTGACGGATACATCGCAGATACTGCGGTAACGGTTGATTTAGGCGACCACAAAACCCTCTGTGAAGCATCGGAAAAAGCCCTTGAAGCAGCCATCGCATTAGTAAAACCGGATTTAGTCGTCTCTGAGATAGGAAAAGCCGTCGAAGAGACTATCACCTCTTATGGATACCGCCCGATTATGAATCTGACAGGACATGGTCTTGCACGCTACGATTTGCACCATGGAATATCCATTCCCAACACCGGGCAGTTTGGAAACGCAGTCCTCCGCGCAGATAATGCCATTGCCATAGAGCCTTTCGCAACAACCGGCTCAGGCATGGTACATGAAGGAACACGCGCTGAAATCTATCAGGTAACAGGAGACGCACCGGTCAGAGCTCCTACCGCACGCAAAATTCTGAAAAAAGCAGACGAGATGAAAGGGCTGCCGTTCTCACGCAGATGGCTTGGGATTCCAAAAGCAGAGTTAGCCATCCCGCAGCTCATCCGTCAGGGAAATCTCTATGACTACCATATCTTATCAGATATTCCCGGAAGTTTTGTTGCACAGTTTGAACACACCGTTATCGTAACCGAAGACGGACCATTTGTAACTACCAGATAACCTTATGCAGCAGTCCGCCGTCTCTGAAAAACTCCGTCCGTTTCTGAAAGTAGAGTATATTCTGCTCGTCATTTTGCTGATAGCAATAGCAGTCCGGTTCTGCTGTCTTGATTTGAAACTGTTCCACCATGATGAAGCAATTCATGCATGGTTTTCCTATCAGCTTTTGACCACCGGTGAATACATCTATGACCCGGTCTATCATGGACCGTTTCTCTACCATGTAACAGCAGGGATGTTTGCGCTTTTCGGCGCAACAGATTTAGTCGGAAGAATTCTTCCCTGCGTCTTCGGCTGTGCCTTAATTCCTCTGCTCTACTGGATTTACCGCATGAAGTTTTTAAGCGGAAAAGTGGTCTGTATCGCATCGCTTCTCATCGCACTTTCCCCTACGATGATTTACTTCTCGCGGTTTTTGAGAAACGATGTGTTTGTTATCTTTTTCTCGCTTCTGTTGATAGCTGCGATGCTTGCATGGATTACGAGGAAGAAATGGTACTGGCTCTCTCTTGCGAGCGCTGCTGCAGCCCTTGGTATCTGCTGCAAAGAAAACATGCCCATTATTATTCTCACATTCGCGGTTTTCTTTATCTATCTTCTCTGGTCTCGAAAGATGATTCTGCCGAACAACTGGGAAAAGCATGCCGCCTGCGCGATTCTGGTTTTCTTTGCGATTGTGTTTACAATGTATACATCCTTCTGGCAGCATCCGGAGATGGTACTTGAGGCAGGCCCTCTGGCTATTACTCACTGGCTTGATATGCATAACCAGCAGCGCTTAGGAGGACCTGCAGGGTATTATTTCAGCATCTTTGTGCTCTATGAAATGCCGATTCTCCTCCTTTCCATCTGGGGAATTATCAAATTTATTCTGCCGAAGAAAAAAGACACGCCATGCTGCACAGCAGAATTCACGGAAGAGAACCGCGAAGAATCTGCAGCGCCGAAAAAGAGTTTTGCAGATAAACTCTGCGGCATCTTCAAACGCCCCGACACACCGGCACCGGTAAACCGTGAGCATGAATTTATCAGGTTTGCCATCTTCTGGCTGATTATATCATTACTCACCTACGCATACATCGGCGAAAAAGTGCCGTGGCTCTCGCTTCACCAGCTTTTGCCGATGATTCTTGTTGCAGCTTTCGGACTTGCTGTTCTGAAAGGAAAGAGACAAAAAGTAATTGCGGTAATTACGGTTGTTTTTCTCTGCATCGTAACAGGAGCAACCGTCTTTGCCCCATGTGATATCAACGGACCCATTGTGCAGGTACAGAACTCCGAAGAACTGCGCCCGCTTTTTGAAGAGATGGAACATGCTGACAAAGTTGCCATTCTATCAAATGATGTAATGTGGCCGTTTGCCTGGTACTTCTGTAAAGAATGGAATGAGAAAGTAGTTAACTTCGGCACACTGATTCCGCAGCTCTCGGCAGAGGCAGGAACGTATGATGTGCTTATCGCCCATGATACCGAGTCGTATGACTCGCTGAATGGCTATGATAAACGCATTCAGCGTCTGTCATACTGGTTTGATGCCGAAGCAACCGGAGGTTCCGGTATTGAATCTATCTGGAACTGGCTTAAGTTCTACTTTACAAGAGACGGTGCAAGCGGTTCGCTGAATATTGCAGTCTATACGAAGAACAGTGCGTAACTGTTCATAAGATACTCAATAGAGTATCTCCCCGTTTTTATATACAATGGTAACTGACTCACGCGGATATTTTCCAAACGTTAGTAAATCCCCGGTTTTCCAGACACTCCAGCGTTGTCCATCAATTCGCGTCACAGATGTGATGTCTGTTTCTCCTGAATAGATGGTGATATCATCACGAAACAGTACATCTCCTCCCGCATGATACAAAGCACATTCATCTGCTGAAGCTGAGAAGAATACAACAGGCGTCTTAGAATTACTTACATCAGTCGCGGAAAAGACCGTCAGAGCACAAAGAGCGGCAACAAGAAGTACAATTACAAGCAGAAGAACAGTGCCGACAACCGTTGATACAGCAGAATCCTGTTTCATGATATCTGATACTCCGGAGAGAGAACTGTTATTATCATAGTTTCTTTCGGCAGAAGAGTAACTTCTGCAGCAGTTTCTGTGAAACGCGGCGACTCGAACACAGGGTACTCCGCAGCAAGTTCATAGAAGAAAGCATACCATAGTCTGGAATCCTCTCCGGAATAAACAAACGAAACAGGGGCGTCAGAGTGTATGGTCTTCACAGAGCATCCAAGATACTCTGCGGTAAACGCGATTCCTCCGGAAGATGTTCCGCGGGAAAATCTGCCGTGATACTGCGGAATGATACATGTAACACTGTCTCCTGATACAGAAATCTGCGGACGTGACAGCCAGACGGCATTTCCATCATCAGACCGATAGATTCCCCCTGCAGAAAGCCCGATTTCTGAAGAGGCTGCAGAGAATACGAGGTTGTTAAGAGAGATAGTCTCTCCGTTAATTAAAAGACTGCCGCCTGATGTAAGTTCTGCAGCAGCAGCCCTTGAAAAGACAGGCAGGTATGAAAGAGGCACATGAGGGACTCTCTCAAGTTCATTTAGAAGAAGAGAAAATGAAATCATATCCTCTTTTGCAGAGATGAGAGAGATTTCTGCAGCACGTTCTTCTTCTGCGGGCACGACTGCTGCGAAATAAAGAGCACCAAGAGATACCGCTATCGCAAATAGAAGAACAAAGCCGACAACCGTTGCAGAGCCGCTTTCTTTTTGCATCAGACAAGCCTCACTGAAAATTCTGCACAAGTCATACCGTTTTCGGTATATAGTCTTAGCAGAGAATAAGAAAGCACTGCGGTATTTTTCTGTACAACGCAGCCTGCAGCATCGGTAACCGGAATATATCCTGCTGAAAGATGGGTATATTCTCCGCAGGAGAGGACACCGTTTTCGAAGAAAACATCTTTCGAAGAAGCACTGTCATAGATGAGGGTAAACCGTCCATCAAAACCGGATGATAGAGACATCGTGCCGTATTTTGTCGGAAACACCGCATTTCGTTCAACACCGTATGCCTTTGTGAAAACAAGTTCATCCATCGATGAGAGAACAGACGAAAACTGCTGCAAAACTGCATCAGATTCAGCAGCTGATTTTGTATCCTCAATGTACGGCATACCATAGAGCAGAAATCCTGATATCAGCAGCAGAACAATTACAATCACGAAGATAAAACTGACCGCTTCTGATACACCTGAGTCTTCCTTCATATAATCCTCCCGGTCACGCTGAAATAATACACGGTAAGAACATCAGTGTGGTCATCACCGTATGACACATTATGATACCCTGCTTTTCTTTTTAGAGAGACTGCAGCCGGAATCGGTTCTGCCGCATAGAGTGAAAATGGAGCAGAACTCTCCCTGCAGATGAGCACAGAG
>DALTWR010000064.1 GCA_029986975.1 Methanocorpusculum sp. | reverse complement strand
TCCAAATCCGGTCTTCTCTGGGGCTTTTTCTTTTCCGCACTCTACTGGGCAAATGAGTTTATCATTGCATTCTTCATCTGCTGGGGTCTTGGCGTTGAACCGACGCCGGAGTTATTCCTGCTTTCAATAATTCTGCAGCTGCTCTTAACAGTTATTCTTATGATTCCAATTACGCCGGGCGGTGTTGGTATCGCAGAAGCATCGCTTGGTCTGCTCTATGCAATTATCATTCCCGCAAGTATTGTAGGTATCTTTGTTCTTATCTACCGCTTTATCTTCTATTACTTCAATCTGTTAGTCGGATTTGTAGCAAGCATGGTTATCATGCGGCGTGAAGCGAAAGGAAAAGAAGCACTTAAGGGGGCTGTCTGATGGAAGCAAAATATCATAAACTGCTCTGGATATCCATTGGGTTATCCCTTGTTGCTCTCCTTGTGGTCATCTTGCTGACCTTTGATGAAAACACGATTGACAACCTTGCACAGCTGAATATCTGGTGTCTTTTAGGCGCTTTTGCTCTGCATCTGGTAGCCATTGTCTTCTGGGGTGCAAGAATTCTCTTCCTCTGCCGCTCGTTAGGATACAAAGTGCCGCTGTTTCATTGTATTAACATGGCAGCAGCAGGTCAGCTTCTTGCAGCGATTACTCCTTCGTCCATCGGCGGAGAGCCGGTCAGAGTGCATGAACTCTACAAAGCAAAGCTTCCGGTCGCTGATGCAACCGCAGTTGTCTTAGTCGAGCGGCTGCTTGAGGCTGTGCTTCTCGTTCTTGGTGTTATTGTGGGTATGTCTGTCTTCTCGGTTGTATATAACAACGGAGAAATTGACAGTGCATTAATTGTTGCCGGCTGGTGCGGCACAGGATTTTTCTCTGCGATTCTTATTCTCTTAGTTGCGGTGATGAGAAAACCTGACCTCGTAAAACGCTGGGGATTAAAGATTGCAGGACTTACTACGAAGAAGATGAAGCCGGAAAAACAGGAGAAGATAAAAGACAGTGTTATCACCGGTGTTGACCAGTTCTATGGAACATTCCGCCACTTCGGGGGGAAAGCACGCTGGGGTCTTGCCGTCGGGTTCCTCTTCTCGCTTCTGTTCTGGGCATGTGAGTATTCTATTGCATCCATAATTATGGTCGGTCTCGGATTCGAGCCGAACATTCTTCTTTCACTTGTCTTCCAGTTAATCATCGCGGTTATTCTTATGATTCCGGCGACACCGGGAAGTACCGGTCTTGCTGAAGCGGTCTATGGCGGATTCTACTCAATGTTAGGTCTTGGAAATATGCTTGGACCTTTTGTTGTTCTGCTGCGTCTTGTGCTCTACTACTCGAATCTTATCATCGGATTTATTGCAAGTTTCATTATCGTAAAACGTGAGGCACGGATGGAAAAGGTGGTCGGCGATGAGGAATAAAGTATCTCTCGGCGATAAACTGCGCTACAAACTTACAATTACCGACCGCACGGAAAATTATTACCGTCTGCAGTATGAACATCTTCTCGCCCGCCACCTGCGAAAGAAAGAGGACTGTCTGAAAATTGGTGATTTGAGACTGCCTCTCCTGTCTCACGCTGAGCATCCGACCCGTGAAGAAGCATACTATGCAATGGAGATTGGAGATATTCTCTATCCCGGGCTGTTTGATTCGTACAAGTTTGTGGACGAAGGTCCGTATGAGTGGCTGGATGTCGAAGTTGAAGCAGATGATGTTGTCTTCGACTGCGGAGCAAATTTAGGAATTTTTTCACTCTATGCAGCATACCGCGGCGCGAAGGTCTATGCGTTTGAGCCCATCTCTGCTGCCCGTGAGATTTTACGAAAGACGATGTCGCTTAATCCGGAGTTAGCAAAGCGGGTTGAAGTTGTTCCTTACGCTCTTGCAGAAAAGGAAGGAACTGCTGAGTTTACTGTTCTTGACGGCACGCTTGTGGGTTCTTCGATGGTCTTTTCTCAGGAGGGTAGAAAAGAGACGGCAAAGATTACCTCGATTGATTCCTTCTGCAAAGAAAACGGCGTCACACCGACATTTATCAAAGCAGATATCGAAGGAGCAGAGCGGCTCATGCTTTCAGGCGCACAGGAGACTCTTATGGATGCTGCACCTAAACTTTCGCTTTGTACATATCATCTGCCTGATGATAAGAAGGTCATGCGGAATCTGATTCTCTCAGGAAATCCGCAGTATAAGATTGTCGATAAGTGGAAGAAGTTCTACGCACGGGTTTGAGGAGAGAAAAAACTCCTCACCAAAAATAAAAAAGAGGACATCTCCCCCTTCAAAAAATTATCTGATATCTGCAATCTCAGTCTTGTTAATCTTCCGGTGCAGAATAATACCCGCAATAAGTGCCGCGATAACAACAGCACCGAGAATCAGATATCTGAAATCCCACAAGGCAATTGTAACGACAAACACCACAAGGATGAAAAGGAATCCTACCAGAAAGGTGATAAGACCTGTAACACCGTTTTTAACTGCCTCAGTCTCATTACTCCAGTAGAAGTTCGGATGATGGATATTGCAGAAGAGTCCCAAAACCGACATAAAGTAGAGGTATGCAAACGGCAGCACAATCAGAAACACAAGTTCAACCGGCGACGGATTTATAACAATCGCCAGAATAATCATCGAGATTATCATAAACGGCAGTGCCACTGCAAAATTAACCTTCAGCTTCGAGGTGAAAATATCTTTGGCACGAACCGGAAGCGTCTGCAAAATCCACCAGTGCTTACCCTCGATGGAAATCGAAGCACCGGTAGTAGAAGACATGCCGCAAAGAGCTGCGAGAAGAAGCGGTGCGAGACAGCCTGATACCGGAAACTCAAAGAACTCATCAATTGATGAGCCGCCCATCAGAAGAAAAGCAACGGCGGCAACGACCATCAGCACATAGCCGAATGCTGTATTGAAGATATACGGAGTTGATGAAAGATAGCGTTTCAGATCACGCTTAAATAGCGACTTGGAAACACTTTGTGAAGACTGTTCTGCCATAACATAATTGTGCTTTGCATCATGCGTCTGCATCGCCTGACAGATGGGGATATACTTCCATGAAATTATGGCAACAGCCAGAGCAAATATACCAAGAGATATTCCTGCGAACAAAAGGAAATAAAGCACATCGCCTAAAACACCTGATGCGAAAAACTCCGCCGGCGGATAAATTCCCTGAATCATCGCTGAATTATCCTGCAGCATATGCGCCAGCTTTTCCGGAAGCGGAGTGTCCGAAGATAAGATTACCCGCATGTAGAGAACAAATGCGGCAACCATCAAAACCATACCCAAAATAACGGCTATCAGTTTTCTCTGTTTCATCCGTGCAGATACCGCATAGACAAATGTTCCAATCAAAAGAGCCACAGTAAGCGGCAGAAGCGGGATTAATAGAACCCCGATAACCGAGAGGGCTGCATAAAGCGGCGTTACGCCTAACGACATACCGCAGACAACAAGCGCCGGCACGGTGATAATCAGGGATATGACGAGATTTATCACATAGAGCACCAGAAATCTGCTCAGCACAATATCTGCTGATGTTACTGGAAGAGCTATCTCCGACTCAAAGAGTTTCAGGTTATAGATGGTC
Source organism: Methanocorpusculum sp. (assembly GCA_029986975.1). GTDB lineage: Archaea > Halobacteriota > Methanomicrobia > Methanomicrobiales > Methanocorpusculaceae > Methanocorpusculum. The sequence continues at coordinate 2,270 of DALTWR010000064.1, read as the reverse complement.
GAACCTGAACTGAAGATATTTAAGATAAATATCAGAATGGATGCAATCACCGCGGCGATTGATGGAAGGCTTGAAGCCATACCGGAATCTGCCAGACTCTGAGATATTCCGGTCATCAGCCAGATACAGAGTATCCCCAGAATCACATAGAGAATCAGCCTGCTTCTTGCACGCTTCTGACGTTTGAGATCTCCCGGATGCATGACCTCATTGATGCCGGAATTTCCCAGCAGATGAATTTTGGTAAATGCGAGAATGTTACTCAGCACGGGCGACAACCTCCAGGAACACGGATTCAAGAGAGGCGCCGTGAGTTAATTCATCGATACTGCCTGATGCAATCAGTTCTCCCTGTTTGATGATGGCAATTTTATTGCAGAGTTTTTCAGCAACATCAAGTACGTGAGTCGAGAAAAACACAGCACCCCCATCAGCGCAGAATTCACGCATAATCTGCTTTAACACATAGGCTGCTTTCGGGTCAAGTCCCACAAACGGCTCATCAAGAATCAGCAGTTTCGGTTGGTGGATGAGGGCTGAAATGATGGCAAGCTTCTGCTTCATGCCGTGCGAATACGTAGAAATAGAATCTCCAAGCGACTCGGTAATCTCAAACATCTCCGCATATTTCGTCATACGAAGAGTACGGTCTTCTTTTGATACTGAAAACATATCTGCGATGAAGTTTAAGTACTGAACGCCGGTTAAGTATTCATATAAGTCCGGGTTGTCAGGAATGTATGCGGTTATCTTTTTGCAGAGAAGCGGCTCTTCTGATACTGAGTGTCCGTCGATTCTGATGCATCCTTCATCAAAGTCATTGATTCCTACAATGCATTTTATAGCAGTGGTTTTTCCAGCCCCGTTATGTCCGATGAATCCATAGATGTCGCCTGACTCTATTGTCAGGGAGAGATTTGATACGGCTTTTTTTCCGCCTTTGTAAATCTTAGTGAGGTTGCTGATTTCAAGCATGATTTGCAGATAATCATATACTGCTGAAGATAAAAACTTTCTCGTGGTCGGTGAGTGACTGTTTTTTCTTCTTCAACGACATATAATTAAGCATCACAATAACGGATATCAATATCATGCAGGAACAAAACAACCCGGCAGCTGAGGAAAAAAAGAACGAGGCGGCATCTCAGATTGAATTAGATGCGGATTTTACCGCGAAGGAACATGCCGAGTTTGAGAAGCTCGAAAAAGAACAGCCGTACAAAGAGATTAAAGAAGAGGTTATCAGAGTCCCGAAACGTCAGGGAACAGGCACATCAACACGAAATGACCCGCTCATTCTCGCACTCATCTGTATCGCTGCAGCACTATTTCTCGGATTTCTTGTCTATATGAATTATTTCAGATAAGGGTTATCTAAAAACCCAAACCAGAAACCCGGTCTGATTCCCAAAGCAGTAACGAAACCATTAATATAGGAAAGAGATAATATAATTACTGCAAGGGGTCGTGGCCTAGTCCGGAAGGGCGACGGGCTCCAGCGGTATTAGCGTATGATGAACTATCGGGTCTGCTGATTTGATGATGACCCGCTGGAGCACTGACAACAACTCTGCTCCCGAAAAGTTTAGCGCTTGTCGGAGAGACCCGTCGATCGTGAGTTCAAATCTCACCGACCCCACGTTTTACTAAATCTGTTTTGAAAAGATTACTCTGCCGTTCATCATCCTGACGAGATAAAGATATCTTTTTTAAGATACAGCGCTAAAATATATATCATAGTTAATTGTGCGGAAACATATGGATGTTTTCAGTTAACTTCTGGAGATGGATTCAAAAGTATGATTCATGAAGTCAATAAGGCAGTTCAAGGAAAGAAGAACGGCATCAAAACAGCTCTTTTGCTTCTTGTAGTACTAATAGCAGTAAGTATTGCATTTACCGGTGCGGCATCAGCAGGTTTGTCTGTTGATCCTCCTTACAACACAACAGTATATTTCTATGAAAAGATAACTGGATCAAGCGGGATATATAAATACAATGATGGTGATGAAAAGAATAAAGAAATCAATCTTAATAAGATGGATGTTTTCTTCCCAGGCGACGAAGCGACAGCCGGAAGTACCTATTATAACTGGACAAGTGGTTCAAGAGTTTCAAACGACAAATTTGTTGTGAAAAAACTGACCGCAGAAGTTGAGATGTGGGTTCATGATTCAGCAGGGAATAAACTCTATCGTGTATCTGGAACTGATAGAGAGATACCTCATGATGCATATGTTTCATTTGATGTAAGTACTAATATTGAGAGT
>DALTWR010000063.1 GCA_029986975.1 Methanocorpusculum sp. | reverse complement strand
GATAATGGCAGCTTCTGCTTCTTCAACTACGGACCGTATAATGACATTCTGCCGCGGATACCTGACGGAACTTCGACTGCTGCCCATTTCAGACCTTTCTGCGGACCTTCTGAGGTTATCTGCAGCGGCGGAGAATCAAAACCCGGAGTCTGAATATGTTCACGAATCGAAACAGCCGAGCCTAACGGAGTATGCCCGAAACGGGAAACAAGGTCTGAAAGCATCAGACTTGTTGCCGGATATATGAATACTTTAACCATTTTTATTTCTCCAGAAAGAGTTCTTCTAAGGTATCTGCACTTAAGTCTTCTTCGACCGGAAGCGTTTTTCCGGCAGCCTCGGTAAGTTCTGCATCAGACATCTTGTCCACTTCAGCAAGTCCGTACGAGATGTAGCGTGCAAGTTTCATCTCAAACTCATGACCGAGATATCCCGGGCGTGCGCCGCCTAAGTTTGCACGGCAGCGTCTGGCATCTCCCGGCGGAAAACCGCGGTCTTTTACAAAGATGCGGTACGGGTCGATGTTTCTTAAGTGGGCAACAATACGTCCTACATCCTCAGGAGTTCCGGTAATCTGACAGCCGAAACAGGTCTCTTTTACCATTACACCCTGTGCAATCTCGTATGCTGCGGTTGCTACATCCTGCGGGGTCGTATCGGGAGAGTCAACAAAGACATATTTGGTGACAGTTCCGACATACTCCGGCGTATACATCTTCATTTCTTCACCTCGCGGATGTAGATGACTGCTCCTTCTTTCATCTTCTTTAATTTGTCAATATCAATGACTTTGCCGATGATGTTTGTGCCGGAAAACGGCTCCCCGCTTGGACCAAACTCAGCATTTTCTGCAAGACGCACACCTACAATACCCTGAGCCGGACGGGATGCGTTTGATACCGCAAGGTCGTCGATTTCGGGTGTTTTAGTCGGACAGTTTTCCGGAATGATATTTGTTCCTCTGGAGAATTCCGGCTTGAAGAGATACTCTTCATCATCCACATTAATCAGGAAGGGCATGGTTCCTACCGGATAGCGTTTCAGATTCGTAACTCTTCTGAAAAGGTCAACCGTCCGCGGCGCATGTTCATAGTCTAAGGTGATGTCAATTACATCATCAAGCGCCATCGTGTATAAGGAGACCTTTCCTTCTTTTAAGACTTCAAGGGTTGTTGCAGGCGTCTGATCTATTACTATACGTGACTCGACATCACGGTTGTCTGCCATCACTTTCAGTCCGCGTGCCTTTGCTGCTGCAACGGCGTCTTTTAAGAGCATTCCGCGCAGGTCTATTAACGGCGGTTCCAGAATCGTCTGAAGAGTGTTTCCGGGTTTTGCAAAGCGGGCAAGTTCAATTCCCGATGTGACAGTGCCCACTTTGGTGTGTGCCGGATGGCTTGGAATATCTGCAGTGTAGATATAGATAGCACCTGAACTCTTTCCTTTGGTTCTTGCGGTAACAACACCTTCACGGCGTGCTTTCTGTGCTTCCTGCGTGACCGGCAGCATTCCTTCGGCATGGTCACGGATATATGTGGATGCTGCGCGGTCTATTTTGTATTGTCCGTCTTTTAGGACGAATAAGAGATGGTCAACGGATTCTGCACAGTCAGTAGAAATCTCTGCAGGATTTTCAGCGTACCCTTCAGCGGTGATGGTAAGTTTTGAAAATATCTGCATCCCGTCTTCTGCTTCGCGGGATAAATCAGTAATGACTTCAGCGTTATCTGCATCCACCGATGAGAAAACAGGCTCGATACTTACCACAGAGTCGCCATGCTTCCAGCGGTTCATGATGCCAAGACCGAAGATTACTTTTCCGATAATATTGCCTTCGGCTGCTGTTCCATGGTCTGCACGGTGTTCCGTCTTGGAAAACATCAGATATGAGTGTGTTGAATCATATCCTCCTGAGCCTAAAAAGACCGCTCCCGGCGGAAACCGAAACGACTCCATAGCAGGGACAAAGTCCGCAGCAAACGGTCCGAACGCTGCAGCGTTTTTATCCTCGAAATGGACTCGAAGCGCTTCAGCAGACACTTTCGGAAACGAAACTCCTTTGAAGAGTTCGATTACCACATCTCCCGCTGTTGTTTTAAGACGCATGCGTGATGTTTTTTCCGCGGCAGCTGTGACCGGCTTTAAAAGAACTACTGCTGCTCCTTCCGGGTGATTAGGAAGAAGGGAGGAGATGGAAGTTCCCTTGCTCACGGTAACAGCTTCGCCGTTTACGATGAGGTGATAATCAGTCATCTCTTTACATCTCAAACATTTCGTCTGTCGTCTTATGAATGGCGTTTTCGTCCACTTCACCTTCCGGCGCTCCTCCGGAAAGTGTTGCCTTCTTTGCAACACCCGACTCAACGCGCTCGCGTTCGCGGGTGACTGCTTCGTGCATGGTAATCAGTTCAGCTTCGGTTAAGTGCTTTAAGATTTCCTGAGTTTCTCCGATGGCAACAATTTCTCCATCTCTCATGAACATACAGCGGTCACAGACATCACGGATGAACTCCATATCATGAGACACGATAACGAAAGTCTCATCCATCTCTTCGCGTGCGTGAAGGATAGAGTGCTTGACATCAACTTTGGTAATCGGGTCCATTGTTCCGGTCGGTTCATCGAGGAGAATAATACGCGGTTCGCGGATTAAAATCTGCGCGAGTGCAACACGGTGCTTTTCACCTTCGGATAAGGACGGCGGGTAGCGGTTTAAGACATCGCGTGCCTTCTTTTCGGTAAAGCCTGCCATGCGAAGCGTAATCATTGCCTTTCTGACAGCAAGTTCTTTGGGGAACTCAAGACCTATAGCATCAGTTAAGTTGTCGATGATAGTTCTGTGCGGGTATAAGTCGTATTCCTGATGCAGAAGACCGATGTACTGTTTTGCACGTCCGCGGTTGTCGAATCCCGGCTTTTTCATATCAACCCAGTCATCACCGACACGGACTTCAAGCGTTCCGCTTGTCGGTTCATAGATTCCGGCAATCATGCGGGATAAAGTGGTCTTTCCTCCGCCGGAAACTCCAATTACACCAAAGACCTCACGCTCGTTAATATCGAAGGTAACACCGTTTACTGCATTGATGACTCCGCGGTCAACTGCGATGAACTTCTTGTGAACATCCTTGGCGCGAACGATAGGTCCTCCTAACTCCTGTGCAACATAGACTGAATCATCATTGCAGCCCTTCATGAACTCTTCGACAATTTCTTCAGGAGATCCAACCTTTGAAATCTTTCCATCATCTAAGAAGACCGCACGGTCACAGGCTTCCTCTAAAACCTGCGAGAAGTGAGAGGTGATAACCATACCCATGTTCAGGTTCTTTGCGGCCTGCTTTAACAGACCGTGTACAACCTGAGCAGTCTTGGTATCAAGCGTTCCTGTCGGTTCATCTGCGAAGAGGAAAAACGGCTCGCGTGCTAACTGACGGGCTAATACGACACGCTGTTTTTCTCCGCCTGATAAGTCACGTGCAACATGTGTTAAGCGGTGACCTAAGTGAACCTCTTCTAATAAATCGATGGCTCTTCCGATGGCTTTGTCTGCCGGATAGTTTACATCATCGAGTGCCCGCATGACGTTGTCGATAACGCGGTCATCACCGTATAATGCAAATGTACGCTGGAACATAAGCGAGGTGCGGTGCATGATTGCATCTTTTATTTCCTCGTTTTCCGGCGCCCAGAAATCTACATCACGCGCTTCGAGTTTTCCGTCGCAGACAGGACACTTTTCACCAGCTTTGCTCTGGAACTCGATTCTTCCGCATTTGCTGCAGCGTGAGATGTGATAGATGATTTTTCCATCAGTCGGTGCGGAGTCGATTCCGCGAAGCAGATGAATGAGAACAGACTTACCGCAGCCGCTTCTGCCGATAACTCCAACTATCTCACCTTCAGCTATTTCCAGACTGATGTTGTCTAAGACTCGGACCATTTTCTGATTTTTATCAGACTCCACACCGGACTCGGGAAAGTCCATGCAGAGGTTTTGTATGGTAATGAATGGATTGACCATGCTTCCTTTCCTTCCAAGTATGCTTATACGTTTGTCCTGAATTGTTATAGTGTTTGTGAATGGGACAATAGACAATCAGAGAAAAGATACGTAAAAGAGTTCACCGCTTACGCTTTTGCGGATGAGAAAAATGTATGAGGGTGGAGATAATTTAGTGCTGGCGCTTTGCAGTGTTCACTTTGCGGGTGATGTTTCCTGCAACGCGGTTTCTGATGGTTTTGCTCTGGATGGTGGTGACTTCACCGACAACTCTCTTGTTGTCCTCGAAGTTTCCATTGAAGCTTGCCGGGTACTGTTCTAACAGGCCTTCGCCCATAGTTTTGATATAACTTGGTTTAATTCCCATGATATAATCCTCTTGAAATTCCTTATAATGTTAGTCTTTCACTTATGATAAAGATTCTGTTTGCAACGTCGTCCGGCGTTTCGCCGAAGATATAGATGCATCCGCCTTTTTCAGAAGCGTTTTCAACACAGACCGCAGCAGGAACGCCTTCGTCTCCGTCATCAGTCTTGTCTCCCCGTGCATTTCTGTTTCTGCAGACAAAGTTCATGCCCCACTCCATCGTGGAGATTCCTTTCGGAAACTTTGAGGCATCGTATTCGGCAACATCGAGAAAAAGTTCTTTTACCGTTTCTTTGATGTCATCGTTGAGTTTGATGCACCCTGCCGCGCGAATCTCCGGATTGAAGCGTCTGACGGTAAGAATTATGCGGGATATGGGTTCATCAATCCCGAATCCGATACTTCCATCTGCAAATACGGCAACACCTTTTTCGTCACGTGCATCATCTGCTGCATACGCCATGGAAATTCCTCCTTTCGGCGTAATGTAGCGCAGAACATTTTCCGTGCGTCCGGTTGCTTTCTGCAGGGCACGCAGAACCTCACTCTGATCTCCCGCGGTCATGTAAGACCTAACTCGTCTTTGATTTCCGTGATTTCGCGAATCGCAATTTCATACATCTTCTCACGTTCAATGAAGACATCAGTTGAAGCAATGCGCTCACGGTCACATCCTGCGGCAAACGACGGGGATTTGTACTTCTTTGCAACGGATTTAACCGCAACATCAGAGACACATCCGCCTTTTACTTTTGCACAGGCGATGATTAATCCGGATACACTGTCTGCAGTCTGGAGACAGATGTCAACTTTTTCGGTGTAGTTTCTGCCGAAGACCATGTGATTGTGTTTCCGGATTGGTTCGGTAACTTCTGCAGGGATTCCGGCGCTCTTGAGAATTTCTGCACCGCGAATGCCGTGTATGGTCATGTCTTCATTGATTTCTTCGTAGTCAATGTCGTGGAGAACGCCGATGAGTTCCCAAAGATTTTCATCTTCGTTCAATTCTTTAGCAAGACCTTTCATCACTGCTGCAGTTGATAAGCAGTGGTGGAGAAGCGATTCCGTTTTGACATGCTCTTTTAAGAGTGAAACAGCCTCTGATTTGTTCATGATTAGTAATGTGTTTCCAAAACTGATAAAAGGATTTACATCATATATGTATACACTTATGAGAACAGACTGGATATTTGATGTCATTATAGGAGTTACAGCAATCATCATCTTCGGTGTTATGCTTGTCTGGCTTCCGAGCTTTATCCCGAATCCCTTCGGCTATGTTGCGGCATTTTTAGTGTTTATTGCCTATCTTACCGTGCTTGCTTTAACTCTGGTTAAGAAAAATGTCGGTGTTAACCCGATTCAGAAGAAGCAGGCGAAAAAACACGAATAATTCTTTTTTAGGAAAAGCAGCATCTTTTATTTTAGGTAACTATTCAGTTCATTGTCTGAAATCCTGATGGTTACTCTCTTCACCGAACAAACTAACCAACTGGATTTCAGACAAAGGGGCTGAACAGTCCCCAAAAAAAAGTTTTTGAAGATTACTCTTCAACTTTTTCTTCGCGTGACGAAACACTTTTTGCCTGCTCAACAGCGGCAGCAATCTCGTTTTTGTCCGGAAGTTCTCCTAAAATACTCTCGTCAAGTACTTCCA
>DALTWR010000062.1 GCA_029986975.1 Methanocorpusculum sp. | reverse complement strand
CATCATCTCCCTGACGCCTGCAGCCGCCGAAATTCTCTTCGCCGTCGGTGCAGGTGACTCTGTTATCGCGAGTTCAGACAGCACGAACTATCCTGAAGAAGCCGCAGCTCTGCAGACCGTCGGCTCATACGTCAGTCTCAACAAAGAACGCATCATAACCCTTGAACCCGATTTATTAATCGGCGAAAAATCCATGACCTCATCCGATGAAATCGATTACCTCAGAAGACACGGATGCAAAATACTCATAGTCGCATCAGATGACATTGAATCGACAATTACAAGCATCGCAACAATCGGAAAAGCAACAGGACATGAAGATGATGCACAAAACCTTATAAACAACATGCAGAAAACCTTAGACCTCATTGCAGAAAAAACCTCAGCAATCCCCGCCGGAGAAAAACCGAAAATTGCCCACCTCTTATGGTACAATCCGCTCTATGTCTCCGGCAAAAATACTATGCAGAATGACATAATCACCGCTGCAGGGGGCATAAACGCATTCGGAGATGTTGATGGGTGGGGAGTTGTCACCATTGAAAAATTCCTGACAACAAACCCGGACATCATCATCCTAAACACCGCAATGGACACCGGAGAAAGTGAAGAAGAAGTAATTAACCTCTACTTTGAAAGCGACCCGCGGCTTAAAACAGTCTCTGCCTACAAAAACAATGCAATCTATGTAATTGACGGAGATTTAACAGACCGCTCAGGTCCAAGATTTATTCAGGCAGTCGAAGCAATAGCCAAAGCAGCATATCCGGACATCTTTGGAGAATACACCTTTGAAAACACCCAAAGCGCCAAAACACCCGGCTTTGCCCCGCTCATGGTAATCATCGGCATCACTGCAGCAGTTGCTTTAAGAAGACGCATCTGACAAAGAAAAACACACAGAAAAAAAAAAGCAGCACCATGTCATTAATGATTCCCGGCACATCCTCAAACGCAGGAAAAACGACCATAGTAACCGGACTCTGCCGTATATTCTCAGACAAAGGACTCCGCACTGCACCATTTAAGTCACAGAATATGAGTCTCAATGCCGGAATGATAAACGGCAAATGTATTGCAGCAGCCCAGATATATCAGGCAGAAGCCGCACGGCAGAACCCGACTGAGTACATGAATCCGGTTTTGCTGCGCCCGTTAGGGTGTGCAAATATTGAGGTCTATCTTTTCGGAGAAACCTATGCAAAAGAAGAAGCCGGAACGTATTATGACAAAACCGGTTTTTTCCTCGGAAAAGCACTGGAAGCATACCGCCGTCTTGAAATGGAGAACGAGTTTATCATCATCGAAGGGGCAGGCAGTGCTGCAGAAGTCAATCTGTATGATAAAGACATTGCCAATGTTCTTCTCGCAAGAGAACTGCAGCTTCCAATAATTCTTGTAGCTGACATAGAACGAGGAGGTGTTTTTGCACAGGTTTACGGGACTGTTGCACTTCTGCCGGAAGATATCCGGAAAAATGTGAAAGGTATTATTATCAACAAATTCCGCGGGAACGCTGCGCTGTTTGCGGAGGGAAAAACAATCCTTGAAAAATTGACCGGCGTTCCTGTTCTTGGTATCGTACCTTACCTCGAACTGCATCTCCCGGAAGAAGACTCCTTATCTGAACACGCTGAACATACTGCAGAAACAAAAGAAGAACGCGATGCTGAGTATAATAAACTGGCAGCACATCTTGCCGCATATGTGGATATGGATACGGTGTTTAAGATTGCCGGAGTTTCCTGCTCATTCAAGCAATCACAGCTCAGCTGTACTGATTCCCGCACCTTCTCTCAGGAACTTACCCCCGCTTCTTCAAAAGCGAACCATAATTCCTGAAAACCGCATCCGAAAACAACTCCTCTCTCCGACATCCCAACAAAGCTTCAGAGACAAGTGCCTCCTGCCGTGACTTCTCTGCCGCAGAAAACAGCTGACGCGAGACTTCGTCACGCTGACGCATCGGCGTAAAAGAAAGACCGCATGCAAAATCCCACAAAACAAGCCCTTCTGCTGCTGCCGGATGCACACGCCAGATATGGCGTTCAATCTGTGCCTCAGCATCCGCCGGACCTGCCATCCCCATTCCGACAGGAATCAGAAAACCCGCCATACCGCGAACCATATTCCAGAGAAAACTCTTCGCACACACCTCAAAGACCGGAAGACCGCCTTCCTCAAACACCTCGGCACGGATAACCGTGCGGATTGGGTCGCGTCCTTTCTCCATACGGGAAAAACCTGAAAAATCCTTCGTCCCCACAAACACCGAAGCTGTCTCATTCATCCGCTCTATGTCAAGCGGAAACGGGAAATAATAGCGGTAGGTGCGGCTCTCTGCAGCATACCGCGGATAAAACTCATCATCCGCCTCAGTAAAGCCGGAACACCAGATATCAGGCGGCAGATGAAAATTAATCGCCTCACAAAAGCGTTCCGGAACATCAGTCGTCACCGAAATAAGCTGGCGGCGGACAGAAACACCTTTGTCAGTTCTGCCCGCAGTCCGAAATGACGCACTTTTTGCATCAGACCAGGCCCCGCAGGAGATCCCTGCCTTAATGAACTCCCCTTCGACCGTTCTTACATCCGGCTGATACTGTGAACCGGAAAAGTTCCTCCCGTCATACCCAACAAGAAGTGCCAGCTTCATTTTTCTCTTCCGATGTGTAAGAAACGCTTTATTTTGCGCATAACATTATGGTATGATTCTTTTGTATAGACCGAAGGCGGCGTCTGAATACATTCCGCAGAAATACGCCCCGCACGAATGGCAGAAAGAATTCCCTCAGCACTTTTTTCATCCGCTTCAATAATATTTCTTCCGTACCCGACAAACGTACACTCGTGTGCATCAGAGCCCGCAGTAATAGGTTTTCCAAGCATTCGTGCGGTCTTTGCTGCATTCTCATTTGACCGCTTCGTATAGTAGCGGCTGTTGTACGCCTCAAGGGCGTCAGCGAGGGAAAGCGCTGCCGGGTTTGCAAGACCCACGGCATGACGGAATTTATGATACGGATGCGGAATGATAACAAGGCATCCGTCTGCCTTCGCCTCGGAAATAGTTTCCTCTGCCGGTTTACCTCTCTCATACTCCTTTGTGGTTCCTAAAATCAGCACATGACCGTCGCGGGTGGAGACTTCAATCCCCGGAATAACAATGACGGCTGAATCCGTGCGGGACACAGCACCTTTTGCAGCAGCTGTACTGTCATGGTCGGTTATGGCAACCGCATCAAGACCGCGCTCTGCTGCAGCGGCTAAAACCGCATCAACTGAACAGTGTCCGTCGGGAGAGGCAGATGTATGAATATGTAAGTCGCAGAGAAGTTTCGGCATAGGTTTCGATAATACTAATTTGTTTTGAAGACTATTATATAAGTAGTATGCATGTCCTTTTCCTGACCGGGTCACAGAGTGCGGAGATTCTGAAAAACTCTCTTACAAAAGCAGAAGGGTTTACCGCTGAGGTTGTTGTAACCGGCGAGGTTGCCTCGTTTCTAACACCTGCAAAGCTCACCAAAGTTCTGCGGGAGTGTCCGGCAGACTCGGCTATTGTGTCCGGCATGTGCACTGCGGACTTTTCCGGCGTAGAAAAAGAGACAGGAATCCCCGTCTTCCGCGGAACACGCCATGCAGCAGATATTAAGATGTGCTTTTCCCTCATTACCGCAGGAAAACTGTCAAAGACACTGGCAGCAGACGTACTTTTAGACGCGGAAAAAAAGAAACAGGCAGAAGAACGTCTGCAGAAGTTAGAAGATGCGGCTGATGCCTGCTGCACAATACGGGGAATAAAACTCGGCGGAAACTCCCGCATAAAAGTCATCTCTGAAATCATGGATGCGCAGAGAAACACCTCGCTTCGGAAAACCGCCGAGGCGGCACTTGTACACGGCGCAGACGGGATTGACCTCGGATTCGGATTCGATGCGGCAGAAGAAGATGTCATCCGCTGCTTTAAAGAGCTTGAAGATCTGCCCTGCATCTTATCCGTAGATACGCTTAACCCTGCGTTAATCAAGGCATCGCTTTTCAGAGCAGACCTCATCTTCTCGCTCACCGCAGATACAATACCGGAACTCGCAGACGCCGTAAAAGAGGCGGGATGTGCTGCAGTTCTCATCCCCCGCGGAAAACACTCGTTAGAAGATACTATATCCGCTGCAAAAGATGCAGGACTTTCCCGCATCTTCGCAGACCCTCTGCTTCAGCCTCCCTTATCCGGCATGACAGAATCCCTTGCAGGATTCTTACCCGACGCCGGTATCCCGAAGATTATGGGATGCGTAAATACCACAGAACTAATCGATGCAGACAGCCCCGGAATATGTGCCATATTAGCCGCCTCTGCTGCTGAATGCGGCTGTGCTGCGGTTCTCATCTCGGAACACTCGGATAAAACAAAAGGTGCGGTGTCAGAGATGCGCAGAGCCGTAAATCTGATGCAGACCTCCTCCGGACGGCCGTATCCGAAAGACACCGGCTGCGATGTTTTTGTCATCAAAGAAAAACGAAAAAGAGTTGAGCCGGCATTGTCCTACGAAGACATCCGCGATGCAGAACCCCTCAGAGAAAATCTCTCCTTCGACCCGTGCGGAAACTTCCGCATCGGACTTGAAAACGGCAAAATCGTTGCCGTCAGAAACGGTCATGCTATCAGAGGAGACACCGCAGAAGAAGTGTTTGCCTCAATTCTTGCTGAAGGCGGGGTTTCCCTTCTTGACCATGCAGCATATTTAGGAAAAGAACTCTACAAGGCAGAGCTTTCCTTGCGGTTCGGCAGAAGTTTTGAGCAGGATGGGGTATTCTGATGTATGATACAGTCGTTGTGGGAGCAGGTCCTGTTGGAAACACCGCAGCACGCCTCTGCGCAGAAAAAGGTCTCTCTGTTTTAGTAATCGAAGAGCATCCAACCATAGGGCATCCCATGCAGTGTGCAGGACTTCTCTCAAACGCCGCGTTTGCGGCGTGCGAGGTAAGCATGAAATCAGTTTACCGGACGGTTTCGGGTGCGAAGATATATCCGGAAAACGGCGAGCCGCTTTCTTTTGATGCCGGATGTACGAAGGCGTATGTCGTTGACCGGACAGCTCTCGATGCAGAAACAGCCGCACGCGCCGCAGATGCGGGCGCTGATTTCGCAGTAAAAACCTGTGTGACAGGTGTCAATGAAGATAAAAAAATCATCCGCACAGCTGACGGAAAAGAAATCCCTTACCGGATTTTAATCGCAGCAGACGGACCGCGAAGTATCACAGCCCGCTCGTTTGGTGTTGCGCCGTCTAAATATATGTACGCAGGAATTCAGGCGGAAGTCCCGTATGCAATCGACACGCCGCAGGTTGAACTCTATCCGAACGCCGAGCCTGACTTTTTTGCCTGGGCAATACCGGTAACAGATACCGTATCACGTATAGGACTCTGCGGCACAAAACAAGTGCCGGAACTCTTCGCCGCATTTAAAAAACGGTTTTCAGAATCAACGTTCCACTTCGTAACAGGAACCATTCCCATTGGAATCCGCGAAAAAATCTGCGGACCCTCATGGATGCTTGCAGGAGATGCCGCGGGATTTCCAAAACCAACCTCAGGCGGCGGCATATATACAGGAATCCGCTCTGCTCACCATGCAGCAGAGACCGCCCTTAAAGCTCTGGAAACAGGAGATACATCAGCGTATGAAAAACGCTGCAGAGATGATTTTGGACGCGAGTTAGATGTCGGAATGCAGTTTTTAAAGTTCCGCAGATCACTTACCAAAGAAGATGTGGATAAGATTCTTGGAATCCTTAACACGCCGGAAATTATCAAAATTATTTCAGAGTGCGGCGATATGGATAAGCCGTCGCTTCTCTTTAAGCAGCTCATTAAGCGTCCTGAAATTCTCTCACTCGGATGGACGGGAGTTAAGGGGCTGATGAGGATGGTTACCGGGGTTAAATAAGGCGGGAATGTAATTATTCTGCCCTATCTTGTTTTATGGAGGTTGGTTTGGTTAGTTGGTCAATTCCCAGTGAAGAGATTAATCGTCAATATTTCAGATAAGAGAGCTGAATAGTTACAACAACTCATCAAAACAAGAATAGAACACGTTTAAGGTGGGAAGCACATACCTGC
>DALTWR010000061.1 GCA_029986975.1 Methanocorpusculum sp. | reverse complement strand
GTATATTGATGATGACAGTTTGTTTGAGTAAAAATGTACTATCATAGAGATGTCTATTCATGAGAGAGAAATCCCTCTCACGGAGTTTTTTTCAATTTTATCATAGTCGGATTAAGAGAACACTTCACGGCAGATGATTTCCGCACGTTTACACACCACAGAATTTCAAACAGATCATCTATTCCACGGTCTATCTGTTAAAACATCATTCACTCAAAACAGTATGGAAGAGAAACAATATCTTCACAGAAAAACAATAATATAGATATGGATAAGGAAGAGGAAGGCGCAGCAAGGCAGTTCGACCAGACACAATATGACTGCATCGTTTCCTGCGTAAAAAAACGGGATTTCAGCGAATGGAATAATCAGTTAGAGTCAGCAACAACAGCATATACCAGCATATATCAGGGAAATACTATCGGACGCCCCGCACACGGCTCAGCAGAACTTGAAGGAGCAGACTTTTCTTCCTTATCTCTTCCGGGAATAGATCTCTCTTCAGGAAACCTTTCGCGTGTCTCATTCTATAAATCACAGCTTGCAGGCGCTGTCTTTGACAATGCAGTATTAGACCATGCATCATTCTTCGGCGCAGACCTTCTGGATGCATCCTTTACCTCGGCAGTACTCAGTGATGCAGATTTGCGCAGCGCAAATCTGGAGCAGGCTGAGTTAAAGGAAACAAAGCTGGACAGAGCCGATTTCAGAGAGGCAACCCTTGATGATGCAGGATTCTTCCGCGCCAAAGGAAAAGAGGTAAACTTTTCTCTGGCCAGTATTCAGTCCGGGGATTTCCGTGAAGGATCGTTTACCGAATCTGACTTCATGGGGGCAAAACTTGCCGAGTCTGACCTTCGCAGCGCAGTATTCTGCGATTCATCCTTTAAAGAAGCGGATTTAACTGACTCAGATTTACGTGAAGCGGATTTTTCAGGAGCAAAATGCGTCAAGACCTCCCTTTTAAGAGTAAAAGCAAATCAGTCCAAGTGTGTGCACACTGATTTTACCAGCGCAAACCTCTCAGGCGCAGATTATTCTGCATCAGAGTTTTCCGGCGCATGTCTTGAGGCAGCGAATCTGAAGAAGGCAAAGTTTGCTGATTCATCATTTGAAAAAGCTGACCTGAGGCGTGCTGACGCAGCAGAGGCAGACTTTACGCGGGCAAAGTTTTCAGGAACAGACTTTGCTGATGCAAAGTTCGGAGGGGCAAAACTTGCCGGTGCAGTGTTCATCAAAGCAAATATGAAAAATGCCGACTTTTCCGGTGCAGACTTTAGAAAAGCTGACCTTTCCGGCGCTGACTTTACCGGTGCAGTACTTTCCGGCGCGGACTTTTCGATGGCAGAACTTCGCGGCGTCAATTTTGAAGGGGCTGATATATCAGGTGCTGTCTTTGAAGGTGCTGATTTAACAAAGGCAAATCTGAAAAACTGCCGCGCGGAAGGTGTCTCTTTCCATTCGGCAATTCTGCACGAGGCTGTACTTTGCGGCTCTGATTTAGCCAACACATATCTTGTTGAGGCTGTCCTTGTGAAAGCAGATTTATCTGAGGCGAATCTGACAAAGGCGGATGTAAGCCTTGCCGCAGCTTCATCAGCAAACTTCTATGCAGCAAATCTGACTGATGCGGTATTCCGCGGCACTGATGTCAAAAAGAGTGTCTTCTGGAAAGCGAATTTAGAAAATGCTGATTTAAGCTGGGCGGACTTAAAGGATTCGGACTTTTCTGAAACGAATCTTTTCGGTGCGGATTTATCGGAAGCATATCTTGACGGTGCAAAGATTCGCCACTCAAATATAATGGGGGCTTTATTCCATCTGGCTAGTGTTGACGGACGAACGGTTATTACCGACTGTCTTACTGATGGAAACACTGACTTTACCGGCGTGGGCTTAGGCGGTATCCGAATCGAGCCGAAACTGCAGAGTCAGCTTATGAGAAATGTCAGAAAAATCTGGTGGGATGACTGGATTTCAAAGCGGAAATTTATCTCATGGCTTGCGCTGGTCTCCGGCAAGGTTCCGGAGATGGAGCCGATAGAGCCAAGAGAAAAGTATGCCGCAGGTTCACCTGCATTTTCAAAACGGATGCAGACATTCAAACGAAAGACAGCGAAGCGTTTTTCCTTCTGGAAAAAGGAGTTCAGAAACAATCCCTTGCTGGCTCTTCTGAAAGGACTTGGTCAGCTGTTAGAAGATATTGTCATTAATATTCCGGTAAAGATTTTCTGGAAGATATCTGACTATGGAAGCCGGACTTTGCCTATTGTCCTTTCGTTTATTTTCTTAAATGTCTTCTTCACGTTTATTTATGTCTGTGTGATTCCGGCGATTACATCAGTTGGCGGCGCAGATCCTGTGTTATTCCTCAGTACGGCTCATCCGATTCTTGGGTTTATGCAGTCTGTGATGATTATTTTCAGTATCACTGATATGGCGACATGGAGTCTGGACTTTTTCCCGATGCTGTGCGTATTAGTTCATGTGGTTCTGGGGTATTTTATTCTCGCTGCTTTGGTTACGAGATTTGCGGTGATGTTCCAGACAAGGTCACAATAAGTTTATTGGTAACTATTCAGCCCCTTTTGAAACCGGGGTTTTACTTTTGAGACCTCTCGATTTTAGTAATCAATTTCCGCTATGAGATACAAAATCCATGGTCAAAAAGAGGGGCGGAATAATCACATCTGCTTTACCAAAGAACACAGCACAGGATTACCCCATAATCATTATCTCATATCCCTTCCAACATGTAAGAAGACAAGAATACTATGCAGTCAGAACAATGTATCTCAGTAACAGGCCATCTCTGCAACGACATCATCATCACCGTCGATGAATTTCCCCGAAAGGAGCATCCCGCAGAATCGTCTCCCGCGAACACTACTTTGGAGGCGGTGCAGCAAACATCGCTGTGGGGATTGCCAAGCTCGGCGGAAACGCAGAACTCATATCTGCTGTCGGCAAAGACTTCGCAGACTCCCCCTACGAAAAACATCTTGTAAAAGCCGGCGTAAAAACCCATCTCTATCACTGCGATTCAGAGAACTGCTCTACGGCATTTATGGTAAACAATCTCGCAGGAGACCAGATAACTTACTTCGAATGGGGGGCGGGACAGGCTTTTCAGACAGCAGAGCCGCCAAAACGTGCTTTTCTGCACATGGCAACAGGTGATGCCGCATACAACATAAAAGCAGCAAAGAACGCCGCCTTCGCATCTCTTGACCCGGGGCAGGACGTTAAGTACTACACAAAAGAAGAACTTGAAACCCTGTTTGAAAATATCGACCTTCTTATCTGCAACAACTTTGAACTCTCCATCATGCAGGAGACAACGGACTTGTCTCCGGAAGACATCATCGCAAAAATCCCCTGCGCAATCATTACCGAAGGAAAAAAGGGAAGCTCCCTCTACTCAGGAAACATCAGAGAAAAAGAGATAATCCCCTCAGTCACTGTTGATGCAAAAGACCCGACAGGTGCAGGAGATGCATATCGTGCAGGGCTTTTTACCGCGGTGAAAAAAGGATACTCTATGAGTACCGCCTGCAGAGTAGGAGCCGTAGTATCATCATTCGCGGTGGAAAAAATCGGCACGCAGACAAATCTTCCCGACTGGAACCGTATGACAGAACGGTATGAATCCGCGTTTGGGGAACTGATTTAAGTAACCGGTATGAAATTAGCATCACTTACCTCCGGCGGAAAAGACTCAATTCTCGCTATCCATAAAGCACTTGATGCAGGGCATACTGTTCCTGTGATGATAACAGCAGTCCCGGAAAACACCGAGTCATACATGTTTCACTCGGCAAATCTGGCAGCCGTTCCTGTGATGGCAGAGCGAGCCGGCATGCTGTATGTTCCTGTTTATACCAAAGGTGAAAAAGAAGCAGAATTAGACGACCTGATGTCTGGAATCAAAAACGTGCGTGACACATACGGCATCGAAGGAATCGTAACTGGCGCTATCGCATCAGAGTATCAGAGATCCCGTATCGCAGCAATCTGCGATGCTCTAAATCTCGCTCTCTATGCGCCGCTCTGGGGCATGTCTCCTGACGATGTCATACGTGAGGTGTCACAACTCCTTGATGCAAGAATTGTAGTAACTGCAGCAGACGGGCTCGGAGAAAATGTTCTTGGAAAACGCATTGATGATAAACTCATTCTTGTCCTGAAATCAGTTGAAAAGAAGCGGAGAATCAATATCGCAGGAGAAGGCGGAGAGTATGAGTCGCTCGTCTTTAACGCACCCTTTTTCTCCTCACCCGTTTTGGCTTGCGGCATGAAGATAGAATGTACCGCCATGACTGGGAAAGTTACCTATGAACGGTTCTGGTAAAGGCATGCTGATTCATAAGATGCTTAATATCTCTCGAGAGACAATATATTAAGTCAATTATCCCAAATAAGAAGACCGGGCAGTATAACAGGAGATATATGAAAATAAAAGTACGTGATCTGCAGCTTGAAAATCTCACCAAATATGTGTTCAAAGCGCCGCCATGGTGGGTGTCACTCTTACTCATAGCTGCAGCAGGGGCACTTATAGAACTCATCATATATCTGACGAACACTGCCCCGGCAGGTGTTGGTATCGCCATCGCTGTTCCTCAGATGATTGTAGTTCTGACAACAGTCCCGCTCACGGCAAACTGCTACCAGAAATTTACCTGGAACCGTGCAGGGCTTCTTGGACTTGCCAGCACGCTATTCACGCTCCCGTTCCTTCTCCTCGCTTTAATCCCGGTCTTCGATTTGCTCTTTGCCTACATTGTCGCAGCAGGATTTACTCTCTCGCTTCGGGTATTTATTCTGACAGCAGTCGTAGATTATCATACGCCGAAGATTGCATTCGCCGCAATTCTCCCTTCCGTATTCCAGTTTGCAGCGGTGTATTTCATCGGAGGAGTTGCCGCTTTAATTCCTGCAGGAGTTTCCTTTGTTCTATTCTACGTGGTAACGATTATTTATCTCAGACAGTTTGACAAGCCGTTAAAACGCGGAACAGGGCTTATAGCCATGCAGTTTGTCAATGTCTATATCGGGCACATCACAAACGGCACAAACGAGATGGAGTCATATCTTAGAACCATCAGTGAAAGTGCAACCGTTCCGGAAACAACGTTCTTCTTCAAACGAACCGGTAAAAAAGACATCTGGTTTGTTGTGCCAAACCTTCACCCCGGACCGCTTGCAGACATCGGCGGCAGCAACTTCCCGAATCTGCTCTACAATGAGTTCAAAGATGAAGCAACGGTTCTGGTATCTCACGGCTGTGCATCTCATGACCTTAATCTGATTTCCAACAACGAAACGGTAAAAATTGCAGATGCCATCCGCAAAAGCAGAGCAGAGGAGGAAATGTCTGCCGGATTCTATTCAAACGGCGCAAGTTCCCCTGTCAGAAGCAGATTCGGTTCTGTCTCAATTCTTTCACAGAAGTTCGGCGACTCTCTTCTGATGGTTACAACACGGTCTCCTGAGATGACAGAGGACATGGACTACTCGCTTGGAAGAATTGTGATGGGGGATGCAAAATCCCGCTACCGCCATGTCGGTTTTGTCGATGCACACAACTGTATGCACAAGGAGACAAAAATCATCTATCCCTCAACAGTTATCGGAAACGAATATTTGTCGGGCGCTGCAGATGCTACTGAAAAGATGGAGCATGCAGAACTGCTGCCTCTTTCCGCAGGTGTTTGTCAGATACCTCTTCCCTATGACCGCTCGCAGGGATTCGGAGATACCGGGCTGATTGCTTTTGTGGTAAAGGCAGGAGAGACAAAGACCGCGTATGTCCTCTTTGACGGAAACAATGTGAAGGCGGGAACACGTGATGTGCTCCGCGACGCTGTTCTTGCAAAAGGATTTGATGAGTGTGAGATTATGACGACAGACTCTCATGTGGTAAATCTCTTCTCCGGCACAAACCCTGTGGGCATGGCTGTTTCTGCCGAAGAACTTGTGCCGTTTGTCCTCGATGCTGTAGAAAAAGCGGAAACTGACTTATCACCTGCAGAAGTAGGTGCGGCTGTTGGAGACTGCAAAGATGTACAGGTGTTTGGTCCCGGAAAGTTCCTTCAGCTGACCTCATTTGTATCAAGTATTGTTGTAAATCTGATGCCGTTTTACATCC
>DALTWR010000060.1 GCA_029986975.1 Methanocorpusculum sp. | reverse complement strand
GAATAATAAACAATACAACAGATAAAACATAAAATAAGATTCTAAAATAGAATAAATAAACCATTACCCATCAGAAATAAAACAAACAAAAGGACATATCAAAAAATGCCCATCCGGACTAAAACACCGCGAAAAAGAAAAAACACAATCAGCACAAGCACTGAGTGCTCTCAAAAATTCAATTTAATCGGACGTAGATAAAATAAAAACACAAACAAACGAAAATAAAAAATATTTACCGCAAATATCATAGATGCAAAGAAAAATAGAGAAATGGTTTAATCTATTTCATCGAAACTCTTTCCGGATGAGTATAGACAGTAAACCGCCTGTCCCGCGTGAAACAGATAAGTGTAATACCGCTTTTTTCTGCCAAACTAATACCTGAGGTCGTTGCCGCCGCGCGGGATACAATGATAGGAAGACCTGCATTTACTGCTTTCGAGACCATACCGACGGGCTGACGTCCGGTACATCCGATAACACAATCCTTCGGAGAAAAAGAATGAAGTATCATATATCCGATTGCTTTATCCACAGTGTTGTGTCTTCCGATATCGCAGAAGATAGCAGCCATTTTATGCTGGTAATAGAGCACCGTTGAGTGAAGGCCTCCAGTCCGTGACCAGACATCCGCATTCAGCGACTCACGGATTTCAAAAATTTCCTTCGGGTCTATACAAACATCAGCAGAGACCGCTTTAGATTCAGCATCATTCGCGCCGGAAAAACCGCCGGCAGACTCTAAGACACCGGAAACAGAATGAACATCATCTGCATCCACATAGACATTCAAACCATCAACACGCACTGATTTGATTTTCTTCGCAGCACCTGCCGCGATAAAAAAACCTGCACCAAGCTCTTCTAACGAATCGGCTGTTGCAACCATCGAGATATACTTCGTTCCGTTAAGATAGAGCGTGATAACATCCTCAACAACAACAGAATCCTCAAACTCCTCGACATTGCCGTCATTGTAACGGACGGCATGATGTTTCTGAATAGTATCTTCAAACATAGCCATCAAAAAAAGTTAGTTTCCGAAAACGTCACCGGGTTTTGAAATCGGTTCTGCTTCAGAACAGGAAACAGGTTTAGTCTGGGCGGACGAATCCTCAGTTTCTACCTCATAGCGTTTCTCAACCAGAACAATAAGTGCTTCGCGCGTTATAAACGGGTCGGCAATAGGTCCGAAGGAAAATACTTTGCGCCCTCCTGCATAGACGGCAAATGTTTTTCCGCGAATCTTTACTGCATCAATCTTGTCAAAGCGTGCTTCGCAGTACTTGTTCGGACGCTTCAGACAACACACACGGGTCTTCGTGATAACAAGACGCGGGATTTTCAGATTTCTGATACAGGAGATGAGAATGAGAACAGCAACAATGCCAAAAAGAACACTTAATGCAATTCTGGCAGCAGTATAGTTTGGAATAACTACCATAACATAGCCCATTACTGTTGCAGCCCATCCAAAACGCTGGGGAAGAACCCATGGAAGAACTGCAAGAGCTGCAAAAATAATCAGCCATGGAAGATAGCGGACAAAGTAAGTTCCCACTCTGCGGTCTTCGCGCAGGATTTCTTCTCCGAAAAGATATTGTGTCATATAATTATGTTGGTTTATCATCCAGATAAATAATTGCACAAAAGAAAGCCTGAGCGAGACACGACCTCACGGATTTTATATGGAAAGAAAGCCAAATATAATACCTCGATATGAAACGGGTTGTAGCAGCAGTCGGGGGATCAGTTCTTGTTCCTTCACTCGAAGAACACCGCTTAAAAGAGTGGGCAGACACTCTCATTCGACTAAGTGAAAAAGGAATACAGGTTTTTGTCGTCGTCGGCGGCGGAGGAGAGGCAAGGAGATATATCAATGCCTGCCGTGATATTGCATTAGATGAAGCATCATCTGATGAAATCGGGATTATGGTAACCCGCATTAATGCAGCACTTTTAATCGGCGCGCTCAAAGAATATGCATACCCGCGCGCGGCAGAAAGCTATCTTCAGGCAAAAGAGTTTGCAGTAAGCGGCAAAATTGTCGTGATGGGCGGCGTTACCCCGGGACAGACCACAGATGCAGTCGGCGCTGTTCTTGCAGAAGAGACAAACTCTTCGATGATGCTCGATTTAACAGCAGTTGACGGAATCTATACAGCAGACCCGAAGCGTGACCTAAGCGCAAAGAAATTTGACACAATGACTCCTGCTGAATTAATCTCTCTTATTATGAAAGAGAAGATGAATGCCGGTTCAAACATGATTATCGATTTAGTGGCTGCAAAAGTAACTGAAAGAAGCGGCGTTCCTTTAGTGGTAATCGACGGAAGAGACCCGAAGATTTTAGAAGATGCCCTTCTTGATGGTAAATTCAGCGGCACTGTCGTGGGCGATAAGAAGGTTTCATTCCCGCTCTGAAGAGCAGGATTCCATCTTTTTTTCCCGCCGGAAAAGAATCTTATTTAAACTACAAACGCATATTATATAAAGCACAAGGGGCAGTAGGGTAGCCTGGTCCATCCTAGAGCGTTTGGGACGCTTTGACCCCAGTTCGAATCTGGGCTGCCCCATTTTTCATAATTATGGACAAAGTTTCTGCTGATGAGATTTTAACGATTTTAAACACGATTTATCCGCATACACGCGAAGATATGAATTTTCTCAAATTCAGAAATCCGTTTGAGATTCTGATTATGACAGTACTTTCTGCACAGACAACGGATAAAACGATTAACGGTCTGCGCGATGAACTGTTTGCGCGCTATCCGGATGCAGAAGCTCTATCCAAAGCAAGGCAGGAGGATGTTGAACAAATCATCCGCCCTGCAGGATACTATCACGCAAAGGCGAAAAACATCATCGCAGCATCGAAACGGTTAGTCGCTGAGTTCAACGGTGAAGTGCCTGACACCATTGAAGAACTCATCACCCTTCCGGGTGTCGGGCGCAAGACGGCAAACATCGTAACAAATCACGCATATCACAAGACATACGGGATTGCCGTTGATACGCATGTAAAGCGTCTTAGTATCCGCCTCGGATTTACGAATAAAACAGAGCCGGAAAAAATCGAGCAGGACCTGTTAGCCTTGTTCGACAAAAAATGGTGGGAGCATGTAAACTATCTCCTCATCTCGCACGGACGCGCTGTCTGTGATGCACGAAGACCGGCATGTGACAAATGTGTCTTAAAGGAACGTTGTATCTCTCATGAGTGAACATTCAGCCGGAAACAGAAATTTAGTCCTCGCAGCAACATCCTTAGGCGTAATCATGAACCCGCTCTTAGGAACGATGATTATTTTGGCGATGCCGTTAATCGGTCTTGAGTTCACCGTTTCAGCCCGCGACCTTGGATGGCTGTCAACCGCTTTTATTTTATCGAACGCAATTTTCCTCGTCCCTGCATCATGGGTCGTAGATAAAATCGGATACAAAAAATCCTACATCATAGGAACGCTGATTGTAGCTCTCTCATGTCTGTTCTCGATTTTTTCACCGACATACGGTGTTCTGATTTTATTCAGAGTGACAGCAGGTCTTGGCATGGCTTTTGTAATGATTACAAGCCTTGCAATCCTTACACGGATTTTCCCGAAAAACAAACGCGGATTTATCATCGGGATTAATACCACCATGGTGTATGTCGGGCTGACGCTTGGACCATTCCTTGGAGGGATTCTTACCGATGCATTCGGATGGAAGAGTCTCTATATTTTAATTGCACCGCTGATTGCGTTATCAGGTCTTTTGATATTCATATTCCTGAAAACAGAGTTTACGATACCTGTTGAAAAGTTCGATACGCTCGGCGCATTTCTCTATGCGGCAGCAACATTTTGTCTGATGTACGGCTTATCAACCATCACTGATGACTGGTCGATACTTCTCGCTGCTGTCGGGCTGGCTTTATTTATCTTCTTTATCTGGTATGAGATTAAAAAAGAGCATCCGATTCTGCACATCAAACTCTTCCTCAAAAACAAGCGGTTTGCCCGTTCATCCTATGCGGCGCTTCTTAATTATGCGGCATCGTATGCCGTTGTGTACATGCTTTCTTTGTATCTGCAGTCAATCGGGCAGCTTACCGCAACTGAAGCAGGGATAATTATGCTTTTCCAGTCGCTTGTACAGGTGATTGTAACGCCCATTGCCGGAAAACTTGCAGATAAGATTGACCCGAAGTATCTCGCAACAGCCGGTATGATTTTATCTGTTGCGGGACTGGTGCTTCTCTCAGGCATCGGTCTTTCCGGTGCTGAATCACGCGGATATATCACGCTTATTCAGATTTTAATCGGTCTTGGCATGGCACTTTTCTCAGCGCCGAACACGGCAACCATTATGAGTTCTGTTCCAAAGAGCGAGTACAGTACCGCATCCGGCATTATTTCTGTTGTAAGACAGTACGGCATGCTTATCTCAATGGCAATATGCATGGCAGCAATTTCTCTTATTGTAGGAAGCTCTGAACTGCTGAATGAATCAATGTACGCAGACTTTGCCTATGCGTTAAAGGTCTCAATGCTCATCTGCGCAGGTCTGGGCGTGGTTGGTGCAATTCTCTCATGGTTCCGCGGGTCTGTGCCGAAGCTTGACGAAAGCGAGGAGAAAGAATCTGCATGAGAGTTGTTGTAGGGGGAACGTTTGATTATCTGCATATCGGGCATCAGGAACTCTTAAGAAGAGCTTTTCTTGCCGCCGGAGATAACGGGGAGGTCGTTATCGGTTTGTCATCTGATGAGTTTGCCGGGCGCAAGAATCATCCGGTGCGTCCGTATGACATCAGGAAAAAAGAACTGGAGGCATGGATTGCTGATGAAGGTTTTTCTGCAGCATGGTTTATAGAGCCGCTCTATGATGCATTCGGTCCGACTCTCACGCTTGATTTTGATGTGCTCGTGGTAAGTTATGAAACATATCCTGTAGGAGAACTCATTAATGAAAAGCGTAAAACAGCAGGGAAAAAAGAGGTCGCCTTATCTGTTGTCAATTGCGTAACCGCTGATGATGGAAAAGAGGTTTCTACGACCAGAATTTACCAAGGTGAGATTGACCGGTTTGGAAAAACGGAAGAAAAGAAAAAGCCATAAGCTAAAACGGCATAATGATTACTTATGACTGATATTGATACAGACACTGCAGATGATTTTGAGATGTATCTCTGCTACTCTGCCGTATTCAGACAGAAACTTACCACGGCAATAGAGTCTCTGGATGAACTTGATGCAGATGATGAACCTGAATATATACAAGGAGTTATAGCAAAGGTGATGAAGCCGTTATCTGACCTTGCAGAGTACAAGATAAGAAAATACCCGTACACGCTCGAAAATGCAAAAACGATTCTGCAGTTCTGCGGAGATGAAAAAACAGCAGAGTCATTTATTGAAGAACAATATCAGATGTTTGAGGAGTATTACTCACTCCTGCCGATTATTCGTCCGAAAGAAGAATGTGATAAAGTTTGGGCGGAAGTTGATGCTGAGTTTAAACGGATGATGGAAGAGATTAAGAAATAATACAACATGAAAAGAGCTCCAGGAGGGATTTGAACCCTCGACCTGCTGATTACAAATCAGCCGCTATGCCGGGCTAGGCCACTGAAGCAAAAGTGCGTATAATCATTAGTGGGTATATGATATAATGCTTACGAAAAATGATTAGGCAGAGAGTTTCTTAATCTCCTCTTCTACCTCTTCTGCACCCTCTTCATAGAATTTTGCTTCATCCTTTTCAAGGTGATGGAGAAGGCGCAGGAATTCACCTGCATGTACTTTTTCTTCGTCTGCAATATCATTCAGGACTTCAATCGAAAGTTTATCATCGATCGATTCTGCTAACTGCTGATAAAGCTGAATTGCTTCATACTCTGCAGAAATCATAAAACGGATTGCGCGCACAAGTTCATCATGCGTAAGCTTGCGGTCTTTTTTCATACCGGCAAATGGATTTCCAAATTCTGGCATGAATGAATATAGGAGATACTGAGATAAGAGAGTTTCGATTAAGGAATTAAATCTGAAATCAATAGGCTTAGAAAATAACCTGACAACACAAAACAAACTAACTAAAACAACAACTCAACAAAAGGAAGGGGAAGCAGCGTTCACTAGTTCCCGAGAACTCGCGTATCTGAGTACAGTAGTAA
>DALTWR010000059.1 GCA_029986975.1 Methanocorpusculum sp. | reverse complement strand
ACCAATACCTATACAACAGGAATGCAGTCAGGAAAAATAATCATCAGAGGAATCGTACAAGGTGTAGGATTTCGCCCGTTTGTCTATGCGCAGGCAGTACAGCACCACATAACAGGCACCGTCATCAACCATGGAAGCGAAGTCGAAATCGATGCGTGGGGAGATGAGTTTGAAGCATTCAGGAAAGCAGTCGCAAAAGGACCGAAGATGTCGGTTATCGATTCTGTTGAAGTCCTGCCGCTCTCACCTGACGTAAAACAGCCTGCAGCATTCTCAATTCTTCCAAGTCAGGACGGCGCAAGAAGCGGATTCGTACCCGCTGACATTGCAACCTGCAAACACTGCCTCGAAGACGTAACAAACCCCAAAAGCCGCTACTTCGGCTACTGGGCAACATCCTGCACCGACTGCGGACCTCGCTACAGCATCATCCACACCGTTCCATACGACCGTGAACGAACCGCGATGAACCAGTTTCCGAAATGCAGCGACTGCGAAAAAGAATACACAAATCCGGAAAACAGACGCCATCACGCACAAACCATCGCATGCAAAACCTGCGGACCAAAACTCTCTCTCCTAAAAGGAGACGGCACAGAACTTTTCGTTGAAAACCCGATTGAAAAAGCCGCAGAACTCTTAGATGCCGGAGAGATTTTAGCCATCAGAGGTGTCGGCGGATTTCACATCGCCTGCATCGAAGATACCGCAAAACGGCTGAAACAGATTTTAGGACGTCCGAATCAGTCTCTTGCTGTCATGATGAAAGAAGAGTCTCTTTCAGACTACGTCGTGCGCCCAACAGAAAGCGACCTTGAACTGATGACAGGACCGGTTCACCCCATAGCTATCTTAGACAAACTCGACCCGACATCACATCTCGAACTTTCACGGCTGCACAATTTAGGCGTGATGTTTCCCTACACAGCGCTCCATCATCTGCTCTTTCAGAAACTGAAAAATCCGCTGCTGGTTATGACCTCGGCAAATGCGCCGGGAACGCCCATGATTACTGACACTCAAACCATCATCGAAAAGATGGGAAAGAAAGGTGTCGTATCTCATATCTTGACGCACAACCGCGACATTGTAAACCGCTGTGATGACTCGGTTGTAAGAGACGGCTACATCATCAGATTATCACGCGGACTTGCTCCGCTGCGTACAAAAATGGATTTAGGAAACCGCCAGATTTTAGGAGTCGGTCCTGAACTGAATGCAAACGCCAGTATCTATAAAGGAAACTTCCTCATCACATCCCCGCATATCGGAAACATCAGAAATCCTGCAACCGTCTCATATCTGAAAGAGACAATCGAAAAACTGACATCGCTTACCGGAGCAAAACCGGAAATTATTGCGCACGACCTTCATCCGCAGTTTTTAAGCACCCGCGTTGCGCAGGAACTCGCAGAAGAATCCGGCGCTGTTCTTTGTCCTGTTCAGCATCACCGTGCTCATATCACAGCAGTAACGCAGGAAGAAGTGGTAGGTATTGCCGTTGACGGTGTCGGATATGGAGATGATGCAACAATCTGGGGCGGAGAGATACTTGCAGGCGACCCCCTAAACGGATATGCCAGATGCGGACATCTCGAACCGGTCTTGATGCCCGGCGGAGACCTTGCAACACAATTTCCGGAGCGGATGCTGTACGGCATTCTTCCAACAGAAGAAATCCGCTCGCTTCTGCAGAGCAGAGGATGGAGTGAAGGTTCTCTAAAAATTTTATCGCAGATGGTTGAGCGGAAATTCAATTCGCCGGTTACAACATCGACAGGCCGTGTGCTTGATGCAGCAGCAGCACTTCTTGGCATCTGCCGCGAACACACCTACGACGGCGAGCCGTCAATGACTTTGGAAGCGTATGCTTCCCGCGGCGTTGCACAGCCCATGGATATTTCCATACACACATCAGCAGACGGTGCGTATGTCTTGTCAACTTCAGCACTTCTTTTAGAAGCGTACTCGATGATGGAAGACGGACTCGACACCTGCGACATTGCTGCATCTGTGCAGGAAAATCTGGCGAAAGGAATCGCCCGGCTTGCAGTCTTATCTGCGGAAAAAACAGGCATCAGAAAAGCGGCATTGTCCGGCGGTGTTGCTATCAATCGTACGATTCGTGAAACAATCATCTCCGAACTTGAAAAAGAACATATCCCCTGCATCACAAACCCGAAGTATCCGTTCGGAGACGGCTGCATCTCGGCAGGTCAGGTTATCACTGCAGGTATTCTTTCAAAAGCCGGGAAGATATAATATTCATAAATGCCCCATTCTCTATTTTATTAACCCATCCTGCAAAATGACTATACAGATATGCAGGACAGATGCACACTCAAAAATGAAAACGGTGATGCCGTAATTGAAATTATGGTTGCAGACCTCGATGAATTTTACAATCCCTTTGACCCGTCGCCCATAAAAATAAAAGACCTGCGGCAGGAAACCGTCGAATACATCTTGGAAAGCCTTACCGGAAAAGAAAAGAATGTACGGTTCCGTCTTTTCCTTGCTGATGAACTCTATGCAGATGAAACTGTACGCTCCGGAATTGAACAGGCAATTCCTGTCTACTTCAAATCACGCCATCATGCAGCAGTCCATACCCACAAAATCGAAAATCAGAAGGGAAGAAGAAATCTGGTCAGAGGACTTTTATTTCTGATACTATGTGTAGTTATCTCAACACTGATTACCTCGTTTTCCGGAAACAGTATTCTCTATGCAGTGGGACAAAGCCTTGTTGTTATCGGATGGGTTGCATTATGGAAACCGGCAGAGTTCTATCTCTATGAAAACAGAGACTTAAAAAATATCATAAACCAGATGAAGATGCTCTCAGACGCATGTATAGAAACGCGGGTTATGATGCAATAAGGTACGTTTGTAACCTTGGTTACCCATTTTCAGTCTGAAAGACGGCTGATCCATTAAAGAAAAATGTCGCAAACATATCTCTAAAACATAAGAATAATGTCTCAGCACACCCCTTAACGATTAAGAATAATGTCGCAAACACATCGCTAAAAAATAAGAATAATGTCGCAGATTTATTAACACATAAATAGAATCAGAGCTGATAGATATACAGATAAGGTAAGAGACAGGCGCATATGCTATACCGGAAATTCAGTGTATACCTCGATGAATGGGCAAAAAAAGAAAAGAAACCCGCTCTGCTGATTGACGGCGCACGGCAGGTTGGAAAAACAACACTGATACGTGAGTTCGCAAAGGAAAGATACGGAAAAAACTTTGCTGAAATCAACTTCATCACCACACCATCAGCAAAAGAAATTTTCAAAGGAGACCTGAGTGCTGATGAACTCATCAGCAGACTCACCCTCTTCCTGAGAAAACCGCTTGTGCCGCATAAAACCCTCATCTTCTTCGACGAAGTACAGGAGTGTCCCGAAATCAGAACTGCAATGAAATTTTTAGTTGAGGACGGCAGATTTGACTACATAGAATCAGGTTCGCCTCCTGGTATAAACTATCGCGAGATAACCTCGTATGCCGTAGGATTTGAAGACATCAAAACAATGTACCCCTTAGATTTCGAGGAGTTCGCACGGGCAAACGGTGTTCAGGATGAAACATTTGCTCTCCTTAAAGAAAGTTACGATACAAAAAAACCGGTAGATGAGTTCATTCATCAAAGAATGATGAAACTCTTTACCTATTACATAATAGTAGGAGGAATGCCTGCTGCAGTACAGGAACTGGTAACCTCACATGATATGGGACGTGTCGCAGAAATTCAGTCAGCCATCCTCAAACTCTACCGCAAAGACATCATCAAATACTCGAAAAACGATAAAGCAAAAATCACCCACATATTCGACACAATCCCAGCAGAACTGAATGCAAAAAATAAACGCTTCATGCTGACCGATTTATCCAAATCCGCACGTATGGAAAGATATGAAAGCTGCTTTAACTGGCTCACTGATGCAGGGCTTGGTCTTCCCTGCTATAATCTCTCAGAGGTAAAGCAGCCTGTTGAAATAAACAAACAGCACAACCTGTTCAAATATTTCTTCTGCGATACAGGTCTTCTCTGCGCTCTTTGCTCTGGTGATGTTCAATTCCGCATTGCAAATGGAGAGTATGACATCAACGAAGGAAGCATCATGGAAAATATGATTGCACAGCAGCTGATATGCAATGGATTTTCCCTCTACTATTACGACAAGAAAAATATCGGGGAAATTGATTTCATTGTACCGTACAATGCAGAACTGATTCCGGTTGAAGTAAAATCCGGAAAAGATTATCATACGCATAAAGCACTGAACAATCTCTTACATACCTGCGAACTGCATCTGAATCAGGCGCTGGTATTTTCCCGCGAAAATGTGGAGACGGATGGTAAAGTCACGTACTATCCGCTCTACATGATTATGTTTTTCAAGAAGGAAATGATGTTTGATAAAATCAGGTTTGAATCTCTATGGAACTAACCAAAAAGGAGAATGAAATATGAAACTGCCGAAAAACTGGATGAGTTACTTTGAATCGAGGATAGTGTCCCGCGGAAAAGAATACTTCGATGAAGGGCTGGTTAAAAACATTAAATCCAAAGAGGATATAATCACCGCATCTGTTCTCGGAAATGATACATACTTTGTTCAGCTCTATTATCACAATGATGAGTTCATGATGTCCTGTACCTGCCCGCATGCTGATGACGGAAACAACTGCAAACACATGGCTGCTCTCTGTTTTGCGGCGGAGAAAATAGAGAAGGAAAGGTCTGTAATGTCCCAGAAAAGCGGGAAGATACTCCTTGATGACGCATCCGAAGCTGACATACGCGGATTTTTACGCTCTCTTCTTGAAAGCAGTCCGGATATCGCATCCAAGTTTCAGGTCTGGATGCAGCGTCAGATATCAGACGAACAGATGAAGGAGTATCAGAAGCAGATTACATCGATTGTTAGAAAAGCGATGTCAACGTACATGGAAGAAGACCAGTACTATGATGAATATGGATACACCAGCAGTTTGTATGATATTTTTTCTGAATTAAGGGATTTTGTAGACTCAGTAATTCTGCTTCTTATCAGACGCGGATTTTTAAAAGAGGCATTCTCACTGATACAGTCCGGAAAAAACGCAGCAGATTTGCTTATAGATAAATTCCCGTATGGAGATGCTGATTCATTTGACAATGCGAAATTTGAAGTCTATGAAATTCTGTATCCGCTTCTTTCAAAACTCCTTGAGCAGAACTGTCCGGAAGACCTCAGAAAAGACATCTTTAACTGGCTTTGTAATGACGCAGAAAAAACTGATGACATAATTTATATCTCGAAGGACAATACAACTCACACATGGAAAATACTGACTCAATATTTCACCTCCAAAGAAGAAGTAAAAGAGATGCTTACTCTTGCAAAACGTCTCCTCGATGATGAAGATTTGGACTTCCCTGACTCAATACTGAAAACTATATTTCAACTGATGGAAAAACTGAATCCCTCATCAGATGAGATTACAGAGTTTGAAAATCAGCATTCGGATTCACGTGTTGTTCTCGAACAGCGCATAAATCGTGCCTGCAAAAAGAAAAACTACAAAGAAGCAGCTGCAGTTCAGGAAACATATCTGCTGAATCATTTAAAGATATATCCCAACAAGTATGAGTATGCAAATGACCTTCGCCGTCTCTCAGAGTTTTACAAAAAGGCTGGAGATACCAAATCCTGCAAAAAATATCTTGTCATGCTTCTTCGTGAATACCAGATGAGTATGCATGACTTCCGTGAATACCGAACGCTCTTTTCTCCCGATGAATGGATTGAGGAACGGGAGAAAATTCTTACTATTATCCACATGAATCATGTAAAAGAGATTCTCTATGAAGAAAAACTCTATGACCGTCTGATGGATAAATTTGGAAAGAACTCAGTCGTTGATGAGATGCAGAAGTATGAAAAAGAACTTGGAAAACGATATCCGAAACGCGTTGCTGAGTTGTATTGCGCTGAAGCACAATATCTGATGGAAGAGCAGAAAGCTAACACACGGCAGCAGTATAAGTATATTGCATATGTCCTTAAGTGCGCAGATAAATATCCGGAAGGAAAAGAAATGATTCACGATATTCTAAACAAGTGGGATGCTGCATACAAACGGCGCATCGCATTATGGGATGAGATACGAAAAGCAAAACTCCATTGAATCTAAAATTTTGATAACAACAAATCTATACTAACAATACAACTAAAAGAAAAAGAAGGGAATTTATCCGAAGAGTGCGCCAAGGCCTGCCATGGC
>DALTWR010000058.1 GCA_029986975.1 Methanocorpusculum sp. | reverse complement strand
TGACAACAGTTCCAATATTGCTCAATGGAAGACCTTTCCTGAGCATGTTGTCAACACCTTCATACGTACCAACAACAATACCCCCTCCTGCGCCGCGGTTTCCGACAGGGCGGGTCTCCGGCAGATTCAGACGTGATGTTCCGGTCATCACTGAAGTTGTTGCAATCTTTGCATACTTTTCAGAGAAACGGTCGTACTTCTGATTCGCAAGTGCTACAAGCGGGACTAAGAAAAGCATCCGCCCGCGTTTTTCAAGATAGTTTTTCAGACCTGCAAGTTCTCCGATGAATGTTTTTCCGGATGCAGTTGCTGCAACAACGAGTAAATCTTTACCGTACAACAGACCTGCCTCGACTGCAAGCTGCTGCGCAGGCATCAGGGTTTCAACACCGCAAAGGTCGGTAAACTCACGCGGAAGCGCCAGGTTTTCGATGCGTTCTGTAAGCACCTGTTCGTGTGCTTCGAGGCAGTCGAACATGGTCTTTTTCATATCCAGCGTCTCCGGCTGGAGAATGGCTAAGACCATGTCTAAGTCGCGGTACTCTTCGAGAAGCTCTTCGATGTGGAGCTGGGTTCGTTTACCTAACTTTCTGATGTGGGCAAGTTCACGGCGGAGTTCACGCTTTGCGCAGTCAAGACAGACAAACTCGTTTCCGCAGCGGATTCTTGTCTCCTCATTAAGAACTGTTATTCTGTCATCAAACAGACAGGTACGGCAAAGGGAGATTTTTTTCCAGGGAATCTGCATTCCACGCAGGAAATCCTGAAACTCAGGCAGGGTTTCTGTGAGTAAGACATCGCCATTTACGCGCAGAACAGTGATGAACTCTTTTGTCGGTGTCTTCTGCACGTGTGAAGTTCCAGGTCTTCTGACGAAGAACTCCGAGGGGCGCATTCCTTTTGAGGTGGATTCAAGTTCCACTGTCCCTACATGTTTGATTTTACCTGCCTTGGCGTCGTCACAGAAAAAGACTTTGTAACCCTTTTTGTAGGGCTGAACTATGGTGCTCACTTACTGTTTCACCAGATCGCAGATAGAGTAGGAAAGACCTGCTGTTTCAAGGCGCTTTAAGAAGTCGGTGAACTCTTCGTCAACAATGAGAATCAGGCAGTGAAGACCATGGAATGCTGCCTCAATAACGCCTTCCCGTGCGCCGAAGAACATATCAGGTTTGATGTCTGCTTTTTTAAGGGCGAGATAGGATTCGAGACCAACTGCCCCAATGACTTCTTTTCCGCGTGCTGTTTCTTTCAGTTTTGCAGAGTCAACGGCTAATGAACCGCCGCGGGCAATTCTGGGGACTTTGGCAACCGTTACCGTACCTTCGGTATGTTCGATAAGCCCTGCAAGACGGGCAACACCTACATCATCTCCTTCTTTTGCAGGGTCAACTACCATTCCCATTGCCATCTGCGGTTTCTTACCGGCATAGAGACATCCGGCTTTCATATAAACGCCGACAGCATCCCCTTTCTCAAGGTCACAGTCAGCAATTGCTGCCCATGTTACAACCTGATGTACAATATCGCGGCGGACATGGCGCGCAAATGCTTCAATAAGTTCGGAGTTGTTGATAAGGTACTCAACACCTTTGTGAGTAACATAATATCTTCCTCTTCCTTCTGCGCTGATGAACTCCTCATCGGTAAGTTTTTTGATATATTCTGAGATTGCCTGAGGAGTGACGCCAAGTGTTTCTGCGATTTCCTGCTGACGGATTGACGGCTGGTGTTCAGCAATCTCGACAAGAATCTGAAATCTCATTGTTTCCCGCTTGCTGCAGAGGATATTGTAGATGGCCGGATCTGTAGTCTGTTCTTCCATGTCTAATCTCCTTAGTTTAATTAATACTTATTTGTTTTTGAAGAAGATAAAACAACAGGGTTAACACAAATATATTTGTGCTGTACTTGATTTATAATCCAAGTGGAAAAAATAAGTTTTTGCATCGTAATGCAAAAACTTTTAATTTTGTTTAGTTTTTGCATTACGATGCAAAAAGTATCTGTGAATGAATTTGTTCCCCACCTCATCTGTTCAGAGAGTTTTTCTTTAGAGAGATGTTCTACTCTAACCAAAACAGATGCCACAGACCACTAAACATATAATTGTTCTAAACTCAATATATACAACAGAATGGTGGAATCGGCAGATTACAGAATAGGCATCGATATCGGTTCGACAACGGTGAAGGTTATCGTTCTTCCTGCGGACTCAGATGCTATCATATATCGTTCATACGGAAGGCACTTTTCCAAAGTAAGAGAAAAGACAGCAGATGCTTTAGCAGAAGCTGCAGCACAGATTCCTCTATCCGGCAAAAAAATACAACTGTTAATCACCGGATCTGCCGGTCTTGGTGTTGCAAAATCTGCGCACCTTCCCTTCATTCAGGAAGTATTTGCAACCGCCAAAGCCGTTGAAACCTATATTCCTCAGGCAGATTCGGTAATCGAACTTGGAGGAGAGGATGCAAAAATCATCTTCTTCCGCGGTTCTTTAGAGGAACGCATGAACGGCTCATGTGCAGGAGGAACAGGTGCTTTCATTGACCAGATGGCAACTCTTCTGAATGTTTCCGTTGAAGAACTTGACCGTTTGTCCGCCGGATATGAAAAAATATACCCGATTGCATCCCGCTGCGGCGTTTTCGCCAAAACAGATATTCAGCCGATTTTAAATCAGGGCGGGAGAAAAGAGGATGTTGCCGTTTCCATTTATCAGGCGGTTGTCGATCAGACTATAGCAGGACTTACACAAGGAAGGTCTCTTGGAGACACTATAGTTTTCCTCGGAGGTCCGCTTTACTATTATAAGGGTTTGCGCGCACGGTTTGCCGAAACGCTTCATCTCGATGCGGAACACGCAGTATTTCCGGAAAATGCCGACTGCTTTGCAGCCCTTGGTGCAGCGCTTTCTACCGAAGGATATGCCCCATACACGTTTGAAGATATCTGTACCGGAATCAGAAATTCTGTCTCAGACGCAGTAACAACTGACACCATGCAGCCGCTTTTTGCAGATGAGGCAGAATATCAGAAGTTTACCGCACGTCATAATGCGAATGCACCGCCGAACACAGACATAACGAAATATACCGGCGATGCATGGCTTGGAATCGATGCAGGAAGTACCACGACCAAACTTACCCTCATCGATGAAAATGACGGCATTCTCTACACATACTACGGTTCAAACCGCGGAAATCCGGTGCAGATTGTATTAGAGGAACTCAAAAAAATCTATGCCGCATGTGAAAACCGTATCACAATTAAAGGAGCTGCTGTTACCGGATACGGAGAAAACCTGATTAAAAACGCTTTCAACCTCGACGCAGGTCTGGTTGAAACCGTTGCTCATTTCAAAGCGGCACATCACTTCAATCCTGATGTTGATTTCATTATCGACATCGGAGGGCAGGATATGAAATGCTTCAAGATTAGAAACGGTGCTGTTGACAGCATTTTCTTAAATGAAGCATGTTCATCCGGCTGCGGCTCATTCATTGAAACATTTGCCCGCGCCTTGGGCTACGAGATTGAAGAGTTCTCAAAGCTTGGTCTTTTTGTCAGGCATCCGGTAAACTTAGGTTCCCGCTGTACGGTTTTTATGAACTCATCAGTAAAACAGGCGCAGCGTGATGGTGCATCCGTTGCCGATATTTCTGCGGGACTTTCCATCAGCATTGTGAAAAATGCTGTGTACAAAGTAATCCGTGCAGCATCTGCAGATGACCTTGGAAAACATATTGTTGTGCAGGGCGGCACATTCAAAAACGATGCAGTGCTTCGGGCATTCGAGCAGGAACTCAAGCGTGAGGTAACGCGCCCGGTAATCGCCGGAATCTCAGGCGCTTACGGTGCAGCTCTTTATGTAAAGTCCTTAGGACTTTCCAAATCATCGATGCTTACCGCAGAAGGTCTTTCGGGATTCTTCCACAAAGCAAAACCGATTACCTGTAAACTCTGTACAAACCACTGTTCTTTAACAGTAAACACCTTCGACGGCGGAAGACGCTATGTTTCAGGAAACCGCTGCTCACGTCCGTTAGGAAAGGAGAAGTCGAGTCTTCCAAATCTTGCACGGTGGAAGTATGAAAAACTGTTATCCTACAAAGGAGTTGAAGACGCACCTCGCGGAAAAATCGGTCTGCCGTTTGGATTAAATACGTATGAGAATCTCCCGTTCTGGCATGCGTTCTTTACGAGACTCGGTTTTGAAGTGGTGTTATCCCCTGAATCGAGCCGCAGCATCTACCGCTTAGGTCAGCATACTATCCCATCAGATACCGTATGTTATCCGGCAAAACTGATTCACGGACACATCCTCAGTCTGATTGATGCAGGCGTTACTGAAATTTTCTATCCCTGTATGCCCTACAACTTTGATGAACACTTAGGAGATAAGAACTTCAACTGCCCTGTTGTTGCGTACTATCCGGAACTGATTGCCGCAAACGTGAAGGAATTATCCAAGGTTCACTTTATGTATCCGTACTTCGGACTGCACCGTCCGAAAGACTTCGCAAAGCGTGCGGCGAAATACTTCGGTGAACAGTTCGGCATTCCTGCAAAGGATGTCAGGGAAGCCGCAAAAGCGGGGTACGCTGCCTACGAAGAATACAAAAAAGAACTCCGCGAAAAAGGAGAAGAGTACATCAGATATGCCCGCGAGAACGGCTGTAAGATTCACGTGATCGCTGGAAGACCTTACCATATCGACCCGGAAATCGGTCACGGCATCGATGAGCTTGCGGTCTCTTACGGATTTGTGCTGATTACAGAAGACTCCATTTCTCATCTGCAGGGGAAAGGAAAGCGCCACATCTTAAACCAGTGGACATACCACTCCCGTCTCTATGCAGCAGCAGAGTATGTCTGTACCCAGCCTGATATGCAGCTGATGCAGCTGGTCTCTTTCGGATGCGGTACGGATGCAGTTACGACTGATGAAGTTCGTGAGATTTTAGAAACCGGCGGTAAAATCTATACGCAGATAAAAATTGATGAAATCAGCAATCTCGGTGCCATTACTATTCGTCTGCGCAGTCTGATGGCGGCTGTTGAAGCTCGTGATGCGGGAGGATTCTGATATGGCTGAACTGAAGTATGATAAAAACGGACGCCTGCTCTTTACTAAAGAGATGGCAAAGGAGTACACCATTTTAGCGCCTGAGATGCTTCCGGTAACTGCCGGTATGCTGATTAAGCTGATGCAGTTCGAAGGCGGCTATCACGCAATAGAACTCCTGACAAATCAGGACAGGAAGGTCATTGAGACGGGGCTTAAGTATGTGCACAATGATATGTGCTATCCGGCAATCCTCTCCATTGGTCAGCTGGTTGAGGCAGTTGAGTCAGGACGGTATGACAAGCACAAGGTTGCTTTGATGATTACCCAGTCCGGAGGAGGCTGCCGTGCATCAAACTATCTCTACCTCTTACGAAAGGCTCTGCAGCGTGCAGGTCTTGAGTATGTGCCTGTAATCTCTTTGAACTTAAGCAGTCTTGATAAGCAGCCCGGATTTAAGGTAACACTTCGTCTCGCATTACGCTCGGTATTTGCGATGATGTATGGTGATTTGCTGGTAAATCTTGGAAATCAGTGCAGACCTTATGAAGTCCATGCAGGAGAGACTGACAAACTGATTTCAGCGTGGATGGAAAAGATTATCGACCTCTTTTCAAAAGGAAAGGGTATCTGGTTTGAGCCGATGCGTAAGCTGATGAAGGAAATCATTGCCGACTTCAGAAAAATCGAGTGTGACCGCTCCTGCGAAAAACCGCGTGTGGGTGTTGTCGGAGAAATTTATGTAAAGTATTCTCCGTTTGGAAACAATAATCTCGAGGCATTTCTTTTAAAGGAAGGGGCTGAGGTTGTTGTGCCCGGCGTTACTGATTTTCTTCTTTTCAAAGGAAACAACAGATATGTTGATGTGGATTTATACGGAGGAAGCCGCATCAAAAAAGCTGCTATGTGGTGTTATCAGTGGTTTATCTGCAGATGTCAGGACATTATGATTGAGGAAATCGAGTCTGACGGATTTTTCCGTGCGCCATGTCACTTTGCAGATTTGGAAGAACTCGTGAAAGGATATCTCGGCTGCGGAAACAAGATGGGAGAAGGCTGGCTTCTTACTGCAGAGATGCTTGAGCTGATTCAT
Source organism: Methanocorpusculum sp. (assembly GCA_029986975.1). Classification (GTDB taxonomy): domain Archaea; phylum Halobacteriota; class Methanomicrobia; order Methanomicrobiales; family Methanocorpusculaceae; genus Methanocorpusculum. The sequence goes on along the minus strand of DALTWR010000058.1, from coordinate 220 downwards.
TCCGGTACAAACAATATTGTCTGCACCCAGCCGTTCGGCTGTCTGCCGAATCATGTCGCCGGAAAAGGCATGATGAGAAAGATTAAGGATGATTATCCTCACTCGAATATTGTAGCAGTCGATTATGATCCCGGGGCAACAAAGATTAATCAGGAAAACAGAATCAAGCTGATGATGGCAAATGCCGCAAGGATGAAGAAGGAAGCCTGAAGGCAGAACT
>DALTWR010000057.1 GCA_029986975.1 Methanocorpusculum sp. | reverse complement strand
GCTTATGCCTTCTTCACCAAAGTGAACCAGTCTTACCGGCTTAGATGTTTTCCTGATACTTTTTCGGATGCGTTTCTTTAAGTGTTTCCGGTTACATTACATCTTCACGCTGCAGCCATGTTTCAGTTAAATCAATGATGGTTTTCCTGAATGCTTCCGCTTCTTCTTCGCTCAGTTTTACCGGGTCTGCCTCGTAAATAATATTACCATCAACGATTGTAGCCACGTTCTTTCTTAAGGTTGCCTGGGCAATATCTTCCATGTCGTCATGCAGGAAGTCCACGGCGAGGACTGCCATGTTTGCAATCTTTCCTTTCTCAAGAGTACCCATGCGGTCTTCCTCATGCCACATGTATGCGACGTTTTTGGTAAGGGTTGAGAGTACTTCCTCTCTGGTGAGGGCTTCTTTTTCCGGATTTCTTGCTCCAAACATTCCGAACGGTTCTTCTCTGGTAACACCGGCATAAACCGCTTCAGGGATACTTATAGCCGGAGATACCGGATAGTCAGTGTGTCCGACAACAACAGCCCCATAATCGATAAATGATTTTGCCGGGAAACCGTCAGGGATTCTGTCAGCACCGACAGCAGCGCCTTCGAGCACGGTTGCCGGGCTTGGCGGACTCCACAGATAGCCGGAGACTGCAACAATGCCGTACTTTCCGAAGCGTTTTTTATCATCTTCGGTAATAAACTGCAGGTGTGCTGCGGCATTTCTCTGGTCATAGTTTCCGGTCTCCGTCACGGATTTTTCGACCGCATCGGCAAATGCGTGTGCAGCCCCGTCTCCCAGTGTGTGGGCGTGGACAAGCATACCGTATTTGTCGGCAGCGGTGATAAGACGTGCAAGCTTGTCGGTATCAGAGAAACGTTTGACTCCGGTTGACTCAGGCATGTCTTTGTACGGCTCAAGCATCCATGCAGTGTGTGTGGGGACAATGCCGTCTAAGAAGACCTTTGCACCGATGATTTTGAAGTATTCGGTGTTGACCTTTTTTGCCAGTTCCGCAATCTTTGCCATGTCCTCATCAGGTGTGTCTGTGTTGTCATTTACCATGGAAAGACCGTAGATACGCATCTTCAGTTTTCCTTCCTTTGCAAGTTCTTCAAAGGCCTGAAGTGCTTTGTCTCCGAAGAGTTCAACACCTGCATCAGCAACACCGGTGTATCCGAGAGAGAGCATCCGGTCCTGCCATTTCAGGGTAAACTCCTTTAAGTCCTCAACGGTGTACGGGAAGTTTTTACTAAGGCTGATAGCCGGTACTTCTTCGAGGAATCCGGTTGGGTTTCCGTTTGCATCAACGTGAATCTGCTGTGGTCCCATCTCCTTTATGTATTCAGGGGAGTAGTTTAAGATTTCAAGTTCTTTGCTGTTTACCCATGCAGCGTGAGCGTCTAAGGTCTGCAGGATAACCGGAACGTCAGGGCAGACGGCATCAAGCATGGCTGCTGTCGGTTCTTCGCCGGTGAAGAACCAGCCGGAGCCGATGTAGCAGTCTTTTCCGGGGTTTTCTTTGATGTATTTCTGAATCTCTTTTACGTTTTCTTCAAGCGGGACTCCGGTTGAGAGTTTTGCCATGCCGTAGTCACGCATTCCGGCAAGACCTACGTGATTGTGTGCTTCAAGGAATCCCGGGTAGATGGAGTAGTATCCATAGTCGATGATTTTTGTCTTTTCGCCAATGAATGCCTCAGCATCCGCTTCGGTGCCGACGAATACGATGATGCCGTCTTTTACGGCGACTGCTTCTGCGGTCGGGTTGTTGTCATCTGCTGTGATGACATTTCCGTAGAAGATAGTGTCTGCTGTCTCCTCACTGACACAGCCTGCGGTGCAGATAACTGCAGCGAGCAGCACCAAGGCTGCAGAGAGAATAACTAGAGTAGCTTTTCTCATAAAGTATAATTGAGCAGTCTTTATATTTAATTGTATGCGGGCTGATTTGGAATGAATAAACTGCACACTGCTTCGGTCTTCTATCCCTGATGATATAGAACGCCGTAAACGCTGCGAATGCAAGGACAGAACAGTTACACAAAAAAATAAAAAATTTAGATGCAGTCCTTAAGCATGAACTTGAAAGGACCGAGGTTTCCGCCGTAGTTTCCTGCGGTAATCTTAACGACACCCGGAACTCTGCATGCTGCCTGGACACCTGCTTTCATTGCTTCTTTGACTGCTGCTTCGGAAACACCGTCGATAACAATCTCATAGACTGCCTTGACGCCTTCCGGAATCTGAGTCTCTAATCCCTTCTCAAGAACTGCTGCACGAATGGTCGGGCAGAACTTTTCGTTAGTGGATGCGTTCATGAACTTGTAGGAAAGAGAGCCGACCTTAGAGCCTGAAGAGACAACTCCTCCCGGGAACGGAGTAATAGTGCCTTCGACACCGCGGATTGCATCAACTGCTGCTTCTGCTGCAATTAATGCTGCCATCTGGGACTCGCCGAGGATTAAGAAGTTTCCGCCTGCGACACCCTTGATTGCGCCGATTTCTTCCTCAACAATGAAGTCTCCGCCCATGATTGGGATAGACCAGCACTGAACACCGCCGACCTCGACCTTCTTCTCGAACTTGTCGCCGAAGAAGTGGAGCTTAATCGGAATGATTTCCTCTTCGCCTGCGTGTCCGTTGAAGACAGCAGTAGTCGGTGCAGTTAAGACACACTCAGAAACACGTTCTAAGACCTGTTCCTTTAATGCCTTCTTACCGCAGCAGATGAGAATTGCAAAACCCGGGCGGTGGTCAGGGGTCTTGTCTGCCGGAAGGAACTTTTCAATACCTGCTTCGCACGGGCATCCGATAGTAGAGGTTGCAAAACCGGTTGCCTCGGTTGCTGCCTTGTATGCCCACTCTTTCGTTACTGCAGTGATAATTACACGTGCTGCCCAGACCGGGAAGCCTTCTGCGTAAGTATCTTCGATAGTTACACCGTTGAATTCCATATTATTCACCACAAATTGTGATACTATATGTTGGACAGGATAAGTAATAATGCTTTCACTTAAAACCCGAAACGAAACAAAATAAAAAATAGAATGGACGCCGGCATGCGCCTAAGCGCAGATGCCGGAGTAGTGGATACCAACGTATAATCTTACTCGAGATAGTCTTTCGGAGTCGGAATCTCTTCCTTGAGACCCTTTCTCTTGCGGATGCCTTTAACGATTTCGCCAAGCATACCCTGCGGAACCTGTGCAAATCCTGCAAAGGAAGTAGACCACATTGCACGGCCTTCAGTTGCAGAACGGATATCTCCTGCGAAACCGAAGAGTTCTGCAACCGGTGCAGTACCATTGACAACAATCTGGTCGCCTTCAACATCGGTAGTGGAAAGCATACCGCGTCTTCCCTGAATCTGGGAAATTGCTGCTCCCATCTGATCCTGCGGAACAGTAATCTGGATGTTCTGCATCGGCTCTAAGAGAGTATCTCCTGCAAGTAAGAGAGCTGCCTTTAAGCCGCCTCTGACTGCCGGAATGACCTGTCCCGGACCTCTGTGGATTGCATCTTCGTGGAGCTTGACATCGTGGAGCTTGATTAAGACATTCTGAACCTGCTCGTCTGCAAGCGGTCCGCCTTCTAATGCCTCGTGGATACCATCAATGATAAGTTCCATGGTTTCATTCAGGTACTGAATACCTTTGGTGCAGTCAATGAACATGTTGGACTCAAAGATATCCTTAACACCCTTTGCTTCTTCCTTGTCAATTCCAAGACCGACAAGAACATCACGGCGGGCAACGTTATCCATGTTCATGGTAACTTCGTTGTTCTGAATTGCCTTGATGATTGCTTCCGGCATCGGCTCAACAGTCATGAAGAATCTGTTGTGTCTGTTCGGAGACTTACCCTCAACCGGAGTGGTGAGTGCCTGACTGACAGTTTCACGGTAAACAACAATCGGCTCAGAGGTAACGATGTCAACACCCTTGTCTCTCTTAATACGTCCGGTAACGACCTCAAGGTGAAGTTCACCCATACCTGCGATTAAGTGTTCTCCGGTCTCTTCGTTGATAGTGACACGGACAGTCGGGTCTTCCTTTCCGACCTGGTGAAGAACTTCAATAAGTTTCGGCAGGTCTTTGGTGTTCTTTGCCTCGACTGCGACAGTCATGACCGGCTCAGAGTAGTGGTGGAGAGACTCGAACGGAGTCATTTCCTTTAAGGAAGTAACAGTTGAACCGACAATTGCATCGTTTAAACCGGTAACTGCTGCAATGTTTCCGGCAACAATCTTATCGACATCAACACGGGTCGGACCCATGAAGATACCAACCTGCTGAAGTCTGTTCGGCTTGCCTGCAGTACCGGAAACATATAACTCCTGACCGCGGGTTAAGGTTCCGGAGAATAAACGTCCGGTTGCAACTTCTCCTGCGTGCTTGTCGAAGGAGATATCAGTAACCATCATGGCAACAGGTCCGTTCGGATCGCATGCATACATTGCCTTTCCGACCTCGGACTCGACATCGCCGTGCCAGATAATATGGCATCTGTTACCCTGTGCCTGAAGCGGGTTCGGCAGGAATTCAACGACCATATCGAGAAGAACTTCGTGAAGCGGAGAGTTCTTTTTCAGGTACTCTTTGTCGCCCTCATTGCACTTGTCAATGATGGTCTGGAGAGTAACGCCGGACTTCTTCATGTACGGAATTGAAATTGCCCAGTTGTAAAGTGCAGAACCGAATGCAACATTTCCTTTCATTGCATCAAGTTTCCAGCCGCCGTTGTTGTAGAGATTCTCGTTCATGCCTTTGATAAGCTTGTTGACTTTGTCAATGACATGACCTAAGCGGATCATCATATCCTGCGGGGTAACTTTCAGTTCGTTGATAAGTCTGTCAACCTTGTTGATGAACAGAACCGGGTGAACGCCTTCCTTTAATGCCTGACGGAGAACAGTCTCAGTCTGCGGCATCGGACCTTCTACTGCATCGACAACAACGACTGCGCCGTCGACTGCGCGCATTGCACGGGTAACATCTCCGCCGAAGTCAACGTGACCGGGAGTATCAATCATGTTAATAAGATACTCTTCGCCTTTAACTTCGTGAACCATTGAAACGTTGGATGCATCAATAGTGATTCCGCGTGCCTGTTCTTCCTCATCAGAGTCAGTCCAGCATGCTTTTCCTGCAAGTTCTTCGGAAAGCATTCCGGCACCTGCAAGCAGGTTGTCGGAAAGGGTGGTCTTTCCGTGATCAATGTGTGCTACGATACCAATATTACGGATGTGCTTAGTATCATTCATAAGCACCGTAATACGGTCTACCATCTTTTTTCCGCGTGACATTGTACACCTAAATTAAACTCAGCGTGCCGACTTTGCGATACGCTCGACTTCTTCCTTCTTTCCTACAGAGAAGCACTTTGCATCTCCCTTTGCTGCCATGATTAACTCGTTGGCTAAGACAAGGTGTGCGGGCTTTTTGGTCTTGTGAGATCCCTTCCAGGTTGCAAGGGCAATGTAGCGGAGTGCAGTGTTAACTCTGCGGATAGGTGCAGAATCGACGGACTTCGGAACATTGATACCGCCGTACTTCAGTCTGACGGTTTCCTCACGGGGTGCTGCGTTTCCGACTGCATCAACTAAAACCTGAAGCGGGTTCTGCTTGGTCTTCTTGTTGATTTCGTCGAATGCATCCATGACCATCTTGGTACACATCATCTTCTTACCGGTGTTGTGTTCGGTCTGCATAAGACGGTTGATGAGTCTTTCAACAATTGCCATCTGGGATTTGGTGAACTGCTGCTGGGTAAGTCTTCCGCAGGAGCTCGGAACCTCAGTAGAGGTAATGGTGATGTAGCGGACAAGACCAGCGTCTTTAACGACGACTTCAGAGGTGTCCCACTTGTTGAAGAGAAGAATCTTGGAGGTTGCGCTTTCTTCTGCCATGTTATTTACCTCCGTGCCTTCTCCTGACGTCCTAAAACAAGTTCGTTTAAGGTAACGCCGTTAACTGCGATGACGACGAAACGGACTCCCGGAATATCACCCATGGAACGTCCTGCACGTCCGCCGATACCGCAGATGGTAACTTCGTCGTGTTCATCAATGAAGTTGATTGCACCGTCACCGACTGCGAATGCAGTAACCTGACGACCGTTTTTGATAAGCTGAACACGAACGCATTTTCTGATTGCTGAGTTCGGCTGCTTTGCTTCAACACCGACTTTTTCGAGAACGATTGCACGTCCGAGCGGTGCACCCTCTAACGGGTCTGCTTTCAGTTTCAGTTTAAGTGCCCTGCGGGAATAAACTGAGTCGCTCCACCGGAATTTCTTGGCGTTGCGAACTAATTGTCTTGCTGCAAATTTTCCCTGTGCCATTAAGTTTCCTCGAGTAATTCGATTACCTATTGGTTGGTATTATGGTATGTGTCAGG
>DALTWR010000056.1 GCA_029986975.1 Methanocorpusculum sp. | reverse complement strand
GAACCGGAATGCCGAAAAGACCGGACAAAAGTGGAAGAAGAACTTCCCCCATCCCGAAAAATCCGAATGAGAGATACGAAAAATACATCCCGACTACACCAAGCCCTCCTGAAACGAGGAACAGCAGAAGAGACCAGAGCGGCGCGCGCGAAAAAACAATCAGAAGTGTTGCCGCAAGAAGCACAATCAGCCCTATCGCCCAGTCAATTTCTCCCTGAAACTGCGGCAGGACAAAATAGAAGAGCGCAAATAAAGGAAGGCAGAAAACAAACCCGAAAAGACTCCCGAGCGCAGATATGCGGACTGCAGCAGCACCATTTCCTTCGAGATACATTCTGTGCGCAGGAAGGACTGAAAGCACTGTGTCCGGGTCAGGAACACCTATAAATGTTGATGGAATACAGTCAGTAAATGTGTGTACGACCATAAGACTTACAATCATGCAGCATACACCCTCAACACCGAAAACAAAACTCAGCGGAACAGCAAGCGCCGCTGCCGCCCCTGCTGCCGTATTGGAATGAAGTCCCGGGACAATACCTGTAATGCACCCTACAATGCATCCGGCAAGCGTTCCTAAGACAAGATTCAGCATACCGATGTATTTGCCTCAAAGCCATATCTAACTTTTTGGAAGACAGATAATATTCGTACCTGCAAACGTACTCATTATCTACTTGAGAATCAAATACTATTCATATGTTAATCGCCATAACCCAGCATGCAGGGGCTGTCGATGATAATGCGATTTGTGAGAAGTACAACCACAAAGCACGCATAGTCTGTCCGGTAAAACCGGTGAAAAACCAGCAGGAAATAGATGCGTTTATCACCGCAGCAAACAACTGTGAGTTTGACGCAGTCTTTTTCCCCAGTGCCTTTTCCGCAGAAAAAGTAGGTCCGCTGATTAATCCGCGTCTTGCAACAAAGGTCCGTATGATTGCCAACGGTCCGCAGACCGCGCGTGATTTACATAACATTGGTCTTGCTGCAGAGATGCTGCCGTTTTTCTACTCGCGCGACCTGATACCTTATCTCGGCAAATGGATTCGCGGAAAAAGAATTGCCATCCCGCGCGCAGGAATCACGTATCCGAAGTTAGCTGATGAAATCAAAGAAGCCGGGGGAATTCCTGTTGAATACAAATGTTATGACATCATCGCAACCAACGAAGAACTCAATCTCGACGGCTGCGGCGCGGTGCTCTTCACCAGTCCCGCGGCGTTTGCTCTTGCGAAATTGCCGAAGCTCAATCGTGAGATTACCTATATCGCAATAGGAGAGGTCACAGCTGATGAGATGATGTATCACGGAACAATTCCAACGGTTGTCGGTGACGGTTCTATCGAAGGAACTATCAAAGCCCTGAATGCTACGTTGTGGTCGGAGTTTTACTGACATGGTAAAATCGGGAATCATCCTTGTTGACAAGCCGCGCGGACCGTCCAGTCATCAGACGGCAGCGTGGGTCGGGGAGATTCTCAACACATCAATAGGTCACTCCGGAACTCTTGACCCGATGGTTTCAGGGGTTCTTGTGGTAATGACCGGAAAAGCTGTAAAACTTGCGCCGCTTCTTCTTCAGCACGAAAAAGAGTATATTGCCTGTATGCGGCTTCATGCTGATGTTTCGCGCGAAGTGCTTGAAGATGTTGTGCGCGGTTTTACCGGCAGAATTTATCAGCGCCCCCCGCGGAGATCTGCGGTGAAACGTTCCCTTCGTATCAGAGTAATTCACAAAATAGAAGTCCTTGACGTGTCCGGAAGACTTGTTCTTCTGCGTGTTAAGTGCGAAGCAGGTACTTACATCCGCTCACTTTGTGTGCACATCGGAAATGTGCTTGGCTGCGGCGCGCAGATGATTGAACTGCGCCGCACTATGTCAGGCGGGTTTACTGCGGCTGATGCTCATACGCTGCAGGAAATACGCGATGCTGCAGAGCGCGGAGAGGCTGAATCCTTCATTCTTCCGCCGGAAGCGGCGATTTTAGATATTCCTAAAGCTGTTATCCGCGACTCAGCAGCAGATGCAGTCTATCATGGTGCAGTTCTCACAGTTCCCGGCATCATATCCTGCGATGATTTCCGCGCGAAACAGAGTATTGCGCTTGTCACAGAGAGCGGAAAACTCGCAGCGCTTGCTGAAGCTCTTCTTGATGCTGATAAAATCCGCGCTAAAAATCATGGTTTAGCTGCACGTTCTGTGCGGGTTTTTACCGCGGAATAAAGAGCAGATTAATAAGGATGTGAAACATATATCATATGCCGATTGGGCTGAGGTAGTCTAGTGGTAGGGCGCGGGCCTGGAAAGCCCGTGAGGCGAAAGTCTCTCGTGAGTTCAAGTCTCACCCTCAGCGTACCACTTTTGTTTTCATTTCTTTCTTGTGTTTTAGTCGTTTCAACGTGCTTTGCCGTTTGTTTTTGCCTTGCAGTTCATAGCCCATCCTCTAAACTTATGTGCTCGCGCGGCAAACATGTCTGTATATGGCAGATATCATCATAAAAAAACGTCATGCAATAAAAAAAGGTCAACTGACCTCACTGATGACAAAACTTCGTGAATCTATCGGAGACGATGCGGAAAAATACGTTGCCCCCATGATAGAAATCGCCGAAACAACATCGAAGTTCAACATCTATCTCATCGACAAAAAACCGATCCTCATGGAAAAAGACGAGTGGGCATTTCCAACCCTTCGCGGCGCGATACTTCGTCCGTTTTCCGGACGCAGAATAACAGTGGATATGGGAGCAGTTCCCTACATGATAAACGGCGCAGACATTATGCGCCCGGGTGTTGTTTCTGTTACCCCTGATGTTAAAGCAAATTTCCCTGCGCTCGTCGTCGATGAAAGTCATGGAAAACAGCTTGCGGTCGTAATCCCTCTCTATGATGCAGCAGGAATTCTCGCGCTCGAGAAAGGAAAGGCCGCGAAAAACATCCATTATGTCGGTGATGAACTCTGGAATCTCGAACTCTGAGGGGTGTCGAGACAGAAGGCTTATTAGTTCTCTCACTAAATAATCAATTATATGGGATTCCTTGACGGAGTATTTGGAACAAAAGAGAAGAAGCAGACTGATGAAGAAACCTATATGAAGCTCGACCTTCAGTCCTACGAAGGCTCATTAGGCGAAACCAGCCCTGCAACGATGTATGTTAAAATCGCCTCAGTCAGTGACATTAAAGAGTGTCCGAGAATCAAAGACGAGATTTACAACGGAAACATTGTTATTGTTGACATCACCAAACTGAAACTCGACAAAATGATGTTCGACAGAGTTATGGGAGACCTTCGCGCTGTCGCGCGCGACGTAAACGGAGACATCATCGGACTTGGCGACCAGCGGTATGTTATTATCGTGCCTACCGGCGTTCGTATCTCCCGCGAAAAGATTTGCGGATAATCGGAAATCTCAATGCGTCAACTGGTAAAGTCACCGTGTCCGGACTGCGGTAAAGAAATTACCTTCATTTACGACACGGAAAATATACCCTATTTTTCCGAGATTCTATTAATCAGCGGAATCTGTGAATCCTGCGGATTCAAAATAGTGGATACGATGATTTTAAGCGAGCATGAGCCTTGTATCTGGGAACTTGCCGCTGACTCTGTTGAGGACTTGAACGCGCGCGTTGTCCGAAGCACTATGGGAGAAGTAGATATTGCAGAACTTGGCATCAACATCAAGCCGGGACCTGCCTGCAGCGGATTTATTTCCAATGTAGAAGGCGTATTAGAACGCGCAGAAGATGCCGTACGGCGTGCGCTTATCTCAGCAGAAGGCGATGAAATCCATGCCGCAGAAGAGATATTATCCCACATTCATGAAGCGCGCGAAGGAAAGTTTCCGTTTACGCTGAAGATAACAGACCCATCCGGAAACTCCGGTATCGTCTCCTCGAAAGCAAAGAAGACTAAACTCGATATTGAACGAAAAGACGGGATGACATTTACCCCGTACTCCTGATTTTTATGGAAAATCCCCGCTATGTCCCTGCGGCAGAAGAACTCACTGCCGCAGAGAATATTCTTAAAAAACGTACTTTTCCGGAACTTGAACGTCTGTCGGAATCTTACATCGAAAAAATAACCGGCAAGCCGTGGAAAGATGAAGCAACGCTTGAAAAAATCCGTGCTGCAGTTATCTCACAGAAAGATACCTACTGGAAAGAGGGAAAGAAACGCACTGTATTCTACAAAGGAGCCTACAGTGTCTTATCTTACATCGCATACCAGATGCCGGGCTATGTGTTTGAAATCGCTGAATATCTGACATCGCTTATTGCATCAGGACTTATCAGAAAACATATTCGTGTATTAGATGTCGGAGCAGGTCCGGGGACTGCATCTGCTGCAGTAATCAAAGCGCTTTCAGCGTTTCCCAACATCTCTGCTGAAATTTGTGCCGTTGAACGCGCGGATACGCATCGTGAAGCATACTCATATCTGATTCCGGCACTTATCGAAAAGTGCGGCAAAAACTGTGCCGCAGAAAAACCAGTTTCGATGGATATTACAAAAACTCTTCCCGACGGTGAGTTTGATGTAATCATCTGCGCTAATGTACTTAACGAACTGCCGCTTGATGACGACGGGAAAACAGAGTTTCTGCTGCGGCTTTCAAAGCATCTCACATCAGACGGAAATCTTCTGGTCTTCGAGCCGGCAGACTTGGAAAATGCTACACATCTTCGTGCTGTCTCCCGCAGCGCAAAGATTCGCGGGCTGACGCTTTATGCGCCCTGTAATGATCTGCGCGGCGTTCCCTGCCGCGTATCTCCCTGCTGGTCGTTTTGTTCATATCGGGACATACAGCCGACGCGGCTTATGAAAGCACTCGGTTCTGATGAGGAAAAATACCGATACATCAATACTGATGTCAAATTCTCTTATGCAGTATTCAGAACCGACGGACACCGCCGCTGCGGTTATAAGATTCCTGCTGATGCAAAGCGTGCGCGTCTTGCGCAGATTAAACGCCACGAAGGAAAACGGATTCATGTAACCGTTTCTGTGATGTCTTCAGACATCGGCGATATGAAAAATTATCTCTACCTCGTATGTGACGGGTCGGGGACTGTTCCCTGCTATCTTGCGCTTCCGGCATTTCACCGGACGATAGAACACGAAGCGCTGCTTACTGCGGCGTACGGCAGCGTTGTCGCCGTGGATTCTGTTCTTGTCAGGTGGAATGAAAAGCAGAATGCCTATAATCTTTTGATGGGGAAAAACAGCTGGTGCAGACTGATTGCCGGCACTTCAACCAATGAACCGTGCCCGGACAAAGCAAAGATTCTGCGCGAGATGACCGCAAAGCAGAAGGGAAAAAAGAGTGCGCCGCGCCGCATCAGCAGCGTAAATGCACAGAAGAAATCATCGGCGCGGAAAACCAATCCGAAAGTAAAAGAGAACTAAGCACAAATAAAAGAGGACAAGTATGGAAGAAAAAGGATGCACCCGTGAAGAAATCATAGCGACTCTTGTCGGGTTGCGTGCAGCAGATACGCCGCACGACCACATATTATGTTCAATGTGTACCATCCCGCATCAGATAACGACAGCCGCCCGCGAAATGTTTGCCGCAACAAATCTCGGGGATCCGGGGGTCTTTTCCGGAACTGCAAAACTGGAGCAGTTATTCCTCGAAAGTGTCGGTGAACTGCTGCACTGCAAAACTGCTGCCGGATGGATGACCTCGGGCGGCACAGAGTCAAACCTTCAGGCAATTCGTGCGGCAAAAAAGCTGCATCCGAAGGAAAAACCCAATATCGTTGTTCCTGCATCTGCTCATTTCTCATTCCATAAAATAAGCGATATCTTAGGTCTTGAACTGCGGACTGCACCGTATGAGGCAGGGAAGTTCACCGTTGATACGGAAAAGATGGCAGAGCTTGTCGATAAGAATACGATTGCTGTATCTGCTGTTGCCGGAACTACTGAGTACGGCGTTGTTGATGACATCGCAGAGGTTGCAAAGATAGCGCTTGAAAATGACATCTTCTGCCACGTAGATGCTGCATTCGGCGGATTTGTGATTCCATTCCTTAAACAGCCGATTCCATTCGATTTCGCCATTGATGGTGTGGATTCTGTATCTCTTGACCCCCATAAGATGGGGCTTGGAACAATTCCGGGCGGATGTCTTCTTTTCAGAGATGCAGAATCTCCGCTTTCGCTCAGCGTTGATACGCCGTATCTCACGTCAAAATCGCAGACAACACTTACCGGAACACGTCCGGGTGCTGATGTTGCTGCTGCCTATGCTGTTCTGAAATATTTAGGAAAAGAAGGTTTCAGAGATATTGTATCAGGCTGCATGGAAAACACCCGCAGGCTTGTTGAAGGGCTTTCTGCATATGGGTATGAAAAGGTTTTAGATCCGGTTTTAAACCTCGCTGTGTTTCGCGATTTCTCGATTCCAGCCGGATGGAAAGTGTCGCATATCAGGGACGGAAGCCTCCGGTTTGTTATGATGCCGCATGTAACGCGTGATGTTGTTGAGCAGTTCCTCAAAGAAGTCGGGGAACAGAAAAAATAGTTTTTTGAAGCTGTAGATTATCTCTTAACTTCATCGCTGCCAGGAATCATCGGTGCAGGTTCATCTTCAATCTCTTCTTTTATCGTGCGCAGTTC
>DALTWR010000055.1 GCA_029986975.1 Methanocorpusculum sp. | reverse complement strand
CCAAAATAGCCATAGGAAGAAAAACACAGCAGGGTGTTCTTGGGGCGTTTAAAAAACTCAATCCGAAATTTGCTTTCCTCGGCGAATTATGTCTGATGGTCTTCGGACTGGTGCAGCCGTATTATTCTGTTCTCGGCGGCGAAGTTACCAAATATTCCTTCATGTATCTCACAGGACAAAGCAATACTGTAGCTCAGATTGGATATTATGAATCCTTCATATCTCTAATCGCAGAACCGCTCTTTTGGTTTGCTGTGTTCGCAATAATTACCGGAATCATCTGTTTATTCAGTCTCAAAAACGGTCTTGAACGGGTCTGTAAATACCTTATGCCCATCGAGGCAGTAATTCTTATCGCCCTCTCAATCTATTGTCTGACCCTTCCGAATGCCTTTGAAGGGCTGTACTATTACCTTGCGCCTGACTTTTCCACATTCTCGCTGAATACCATACTTGTGGCTATGGGGCAGGTGTTTTACTCGTTATCACTCGGATTCGGCATTATGCTGACCTTCGGCTCATACTTAAGCAAGAAGATTAACTTAGTCCACTCCTCATGGTCTGCGGCATTTTTCACCTTCTTTATCTCGTTCATCGCCGGTTCGGTTATTATTCCGGCAAGCTTCCTCTATACCAACGGAAATCCGGCAGCGCTCGGCTCAGGCTCATTATTTTCTTCACTTCCGATGGTCTTCCAGACAATTCCGTTCGGCTGGATTATCGGTGCGATATTCTTCCTTCTGCTTTTCTTTGCAGCAATTACTTCCAACATTGCAGCCCTTGAAGTGGTCGTTGCAGCTATGAAGGACAGATTCAATATAAAACGTCCGGTAACGGTTCTTTTCGGCACAATCTACACGCTGGCAATCGGTTCAATCATCTGTTTAGGCTACGGACCGCTGTCATGGATTCACATCGGAGACCTCTATCTCCTGGAAATCTTTGACAAGGTATCCGGAGATTTCCTGCTTCCGGTAATCGCCCTCATTGTCTGTATTATGGTGGGCTACTTCCTAAAGCGGAATGTTATTCTTGATGAACTCAAACTCTTTACCCGTTTTAAGCATGACAAGCTGTATATTTTATGATTAGATACTTCTGTCCGATCTGTATCATAATCATATTCGTATCAAACATCATAGGAGCGTTTCTTTAAATGTTATTCTACTTCTCAGGAACCGGAAACAGCCTTTATCTGGCACAAAAAATTGCAGAACAGGAAGATACCGCACTGGTATCAATTCACGATGCAGTACGCAACAGCGAGTACACGTATGATGCAGATGAGGTCGTCGGATTTATTTTTCCGTCGTACTTTTTTGGACTTCCTTCAACGGTAAAGGAGTTTGTTGAAAAACTTGAACTGAAAAATGCAGATAAGGCGTATGTCTTTTCTGCTGTTACCTGCGGGATGGTTACGGGCGGAACTTCCGATATGCTTCGGTCATGCCTTGCATCTCGCGGTATTTCGCTCAATGCAGCGTATGTTTTAAGAACCGTTGATAATTATGTGCCCGGACTTATGATGCCGTCTCCGGCGGGAATTTCTGAGGTGTTGTCTATTGCAGATTTGGATCAGGAACAGATTCTGCTGCAGATTAAAAGACGTGAGAAAGGCGACTTTGATACGCTGAAAGGAAAGTTTCCCGCGCTGAAGACAAAAGCTGCCTACCCAATCTATGAAAGAATCAGATATACGAAGAACTTCAGGGTAAATGATAATCTGTGTATCGGCTGCGGGTTATGTGCAAGGTCATGCAACTCGAATGCTATTGAGATGAGAAATAAACGTCCGGTCTGGGTTGTTGACCGCTGTAATCTTTGTCTTAAGTGTCTGCACCGCTGCAAAAAAGAGGCGATTGAGTTTGGAAACAAGACAAATCAGCATGGGCGGTATGTGAATCCGAAAGCTGACTGGAAGTGGACGAACGGTAAAAAGCCGGGAATGGAGTAAGGGGCAAAAAGGAACTATTTCTGTAAGGGCTGATTTGGTCGTGAGATTTCCAGCGCACATTCGCGTTTAAACCACAAGCCGCACGGCAGAGCGGCGCTTCAGCTTCGAGCCTAAAGGCTCTTTATCAGCAGGAGATACACTGCCGCGCTGATGTCGGAATACTGATAATCTTTGCAGACGAATATAATTCTATATCATAGATAACAAAACAACAGTTCACACTTGGTATGATTCGACATGAAACAGGGAATATTTACCATTCAGGAAACCGCCGCCTTAACCGAAAGCGTCTATAAAATGGTGCTCAAAGGCGACGCTTCGGGCGTAACCGCTCCGGGGCAGTTCATCAACATCTTAATCGAAGGACAGTTCTTACGCCGCCCGATATCAGTCTGCGACTCAACAGAAGACTCGATTACGATAATCTTTAAAGTCATCGGCAAAGGAACAGAAATCCTCAGTAAGATGGCAGCAGGCGAAAAGCTCGACATCCTAACCGGACTTGGAAACGGCTATGACCTTAAAGCCGCAGGAGAACACCCCGTCTTAATCGGAGGAGGTGTCGGGGTTCCGCCGCTCTATAAACTTGCAAAAATCTTAACAGCCGCCGGAAAATCCGTTACTGTGATTCTCGGATTCAACACCAGGTCCGAGATATTCTATGAAGACGAGTTCAAGGCGCTCGGTGCAGATGTCTTCGTAACAACCGTTGACGGAAGCTATGGAATCAAAGGATTTGTAACCGCGGCAATGCCTGAGGTCTGTTCACACTACTACGCCTGCGGACCCGAGCCGATGCTTAAAGCGGTCTTTTCTGCTGCCAAATCCGCCGGCGAGATGAGTTTTGAAGAACGCATGGGCTGCGGATTCGGGGCATGTATGGGATGCTCATGTAAAACGGTCACCGGCTTTAAACGCATCTGCAAAGAAGGACCGGTAATGAAATCGGAGGATATTTTATGGTAGAATGCGACATACGAACCAGACTTTGCGGCATCGCCCTTGATAATCCGGTAATTCCGGCGAGCGGCACATTCGGCTACGGATACGAGTTTGCAGAAATCTATGACATCAACTGTCTGGGAACGTTTTCCTTCAAAGGAACAACCCGTGAGCCGCGGTTTGGAAATCCGACGCCGCGTATTGCAGAATGCAGATGCGGTATGCTTAACGCCGTAGGATTACAAAATCCCGGTGTTGACCGCGTGATATCCGAAGAGCTTCCGAAACTCAAAGCGGTTTTCAGCAAACCCGTTATGGCAAATGTAAGCGGATTCTCGCTCGATGAGTATGTCGAGGTCTGCAAAAAACTTGATTCCGAAGAGCAGATCGGCTGGTTCGAGGTAAACATCTCCTGCCCGAATGTACAAGGCGGCGGGATGCACTTCGGAACTGACCCGGAAAGCGCTGCAGAAGTTACGAAGGCGGTTAAAGCGGTTACGAAAAAACCGGTTATCATCAAGTTGTCTCCGAATGTCGCAGACATTACAGAAATCGCGTGCGCCTGTGAAAACGCAGGAGCGGACGGACTCTCGCTTATCAACACGCTTGTCGGTATGAGAATTGATTTACGGAAACGAAAACCGCTTCTGGCAAATACGACCGGCGGTTTTTCCGGTCCTGCTGTGTTTCCGGCAGCGCTTCGCATGGTCTATCAGACCGCTGAAGCGGTGAAGATTCCGATTGTCGGAATCGGCGGTGTTTCAACCGCTGAAGATGTTATTGAGATGATGATGGCAGGCGCCTGTGCAGTTGAGGTCGGAACGGCAAACCTGATTCGCCCGACAGCCTGCCGCGATATTATCAATGAACTGCCTAAGACGATGAAAAAATACGGAATCACCTCATTAGAAGAAATTATAGGAGCTGCTCACTAATGGCTAAAGATGTTATTATCGCCTGTGATTTTGACCGTGCAGAAACGGTTTTTTCCTTTCTGGACAAGTTCACCGGCAAAAAACCGTTCGTAAAAATCGGCATGGAGTTATTCTATGCAGAAGGTCCGGCAATTGTCCGCGAGATTAAACGCCGCGGACATAAAATCTTTCTGGATTTAAAACTGCATGATATTCCGACGACGGTAAAGAAAAGTATGGCTGTTCTTTCAAATCTCGATGTTGATATGTGCAACGTCCACGCAGCAGGAACTCTTGCTATGATGAAGGCGGCTCTCGAAGGCTTACAAAGACCTGATGGTACACGGCCGCTGTTAATCGCGGTAACGCAGCTTACCTCGACGGGTCAGGAGGAGCTGGAAAAGGAAATCCTGATTGAAAAGCCGATGGCAGAAGTTGTTGCCCGCTATGCTAAAAATGCGTATCTGGCAGGACTTGACGGCGTTGTCTGTTCGCCGCTCGAAGCTGACGGCGTTCACTCAGTCTGTGGTAAAGAATTTGTTACAGTAACACCGGGCATCCGGTTTGCAGATTCTGCTGTAGGCGATCAGAAACGGATTATGACACCTGCTGCTGCCCGCACGGCAGGTTCAGATTATATTGTTGTAGGACGTCCGATTACGCAGGCTGAAGATCCGGTCGCGGCGTATGAACGCTGCTGTAAGGAATTTCTTGGGGAGTAATTTAGAGAGAGTATAAGAGAATTATTCTCCTGCTTTTTTTAGGAGAGGTGGTTTGACGAGTATCAACTCCATTCCCTGTTTAACCAACAGTTGTACCAAATTGTTTATCCCATCTGCCTGACCATTACTAAGTATCATGAGAAAAACACACATTCTCACCACATCTGCAGTACTTCTGTTCTGTGCTGTTCTTTGCACCGCGGGATGTATCGGAGGTTCTGATGATATAATCGTGGGCGACTACTCTGCAGAGACTGAAAACACATTTACGTATGTAGTTTTCTACGGAAACGGTAATGGTGATTATATCTCCATGGTTGGAGACGACAAAACCGTTGATAAATCCCAGATTTCCTTCTTCTGGAGTGCAAATGAGGAGGGAACCTATTCACTGCAGTTCATTGACGGCAGAAAAGAAGTCTGTACGCTCGATGCAGAAAACGGGCTGCTGACTATCGCCGGAATGGAACTTGTAAAAGGACCAAGTCTGCTTTCCGAAAATCCCGAAGGAATTATTGATCTTGACCCGGTCTGGTAATAATCCGGTGACAGAAATCCCAACTCTTTTTTATCTATTTTAATCCGCAGCTCAATTTCTATCGAATCTATTTTCTCTTCAGACAACTCATATACCAAATTATTTATCTCATCCGCTGAACAATTATTAAGTATCATGAGAAAAACACTTATTACCATCGCTGCAGCGCTTCTTTTATGTGCAGTTCTTTGTACTGCAGGATGCATCACTATCTCTGAATCAGACATCACCACATCAGAATCAGATGTTACCCCGTCAGGTTCCGGTGCTGCCGCATCAGATCCGTTTGTTGGTGAGTGGTCTGCAGCAGATAGTATTGCAAATGGCGGCACTGCTGTCACAACTCTGCACACCAATAGTGACAACTCCGGCTATTTTGCCTACGAAGAAATTGAAGAAGACGGCTCATTTAAAGCAAAACTTGAATTCACGTGGGAAAAGAAAGGAGACAACACCTACCTGCTGGTCTTCCTTGATGAATCAACAGACAGCTGTACACTCAGCGAAGATACCAAACAGCTGACTCTTGAGGGTACTCGGTGTTCATACTGGACCGGCAGAGACCTTGCAGGAAAGACGCTGGAAAAGACACTGTAAGAGTGTGAAGACTGATTTATATCCAAATCAGCCCTGTTTTTTACAGTGACTTTTTTTCTGAAATCCCGGATTCTCTTTTGACTGATGGGGAGAAGGAGTGCTAACGCAAATCAGGGCTGCCTCTGTAGTTCTTTCTCCTTTTTTCATTCGCCGATACAATTAATAGGATAAGGAGCATATAATTCAGCTTATGGCATACTTAGTCATGAAAACAGAGGCGATAATCTATGGATGAACTCGCCAAAACCGAGGCACGAAATTACTTAAGTGCTGCAGGATTCTTTTTGATTGGGGCAGAGTTTCTCTTAAACATCTTTCTCCGGCTTTCGGGTCTTCCGGAGATGTTTCCCAATGTGGATATGGTAACCGGAAGCGGATTAATACTTATATCCGTGCTGCTTATTGTACTCCGTAAACGGGATATGATAGCCATTTTACTTACTATGAGTGGTTTAGCTGCTCTGTTTAGCGGAGTTATGCCATTTGGATTCTGGTATCTTATAATAACCGGCTTCATACTTCTCACGGTGATTGTTACCCTCACCTCAAAAGACAAACAAAAATGGCTGTTATTCCCCCTCCCGTTGCTTGGCTTTATTCTCTATCTGATTTCCGGAATTTGCGGATTTACCTTCGCGGGGTATGGAACTGCTTATTATTGCATCGTCGTTGTCGGAGTGCTGATTACCGTTCTTTCTTTCTATTATGCTTTCGTCTGTGCTTCCGAAAAATTCAGTCTTCCGGGCAGAAAACTTCTGACAGCCGATGAAGAAACCGATTTCAAAGCATCCGGTTCTGTCCTTGGGTATGTCCTGTTTGCCTTCACCATATCATCGTGGGCTGTGTACAATCTTGCAGGAGAAACTCTTGATTTGTCGCTTGAATCTCTGCAGACCATTGAACTTCTTTGTGCGGGATTAATGGTTTTAGTATCTATTCTGCTCTTTGCTGTTGGAAAGATGCGGTTTACGCCTGTTAT
>DALTWR010000054.1 GCA_029986975.1 Methanocorpusculum sp. | reverse complement strand
AGATACGTCACAGAAACAGATGCTGTCGTCTTTAAAGAACCGGACCCAAGACTGGTACCACCAACTGCTGCCTTCGGTGCGGGCATGGCTGCATCTGTTGCTGAATACATCATAACCTCAGGTACAGAGTTGTATGAGACAGGCTTGTAGCTCTGGTCAATGGAAATACGGCCGGTTCCGGAAATAGCAATCCCTAATGCACCTGCGACCGCATCAGCGTCAGCGCGTGCTGCCTTCACCGCAGAAACAAGAGCTGCCTTGCGTTCCTGAATGTACTTCTCATTCGATAAAGAGAACTGAAGACTGTTTACATTGTTTGCACCTGCGGCTACTGCCTTGTCAATAAGATCTCCTACTTTTGCAACATCATACGTAGTAACAGAGACGGTGTTGCTTACGTAATAAACAATCGTTCCAACTTTATACTTACCTGCATTGTACTCGGAGATTTCATTCGAGTACATAGAATAGCGGTTTGTCTTGATATCAGAATCAGCAATACCTGCAGACTTCAGCGCAGAGATGACCTTGTTCATCTTCTCAGTGTTTTCCTTCTGAGCCTTTGCTGCATCAGTACCTTCAGTTTCGATACCGAGAGATAACGTTGCCATATCCGGCGTTGATGTGGATTCACCATATCCGGAAACAGTAATTACATGGTCTTTGATGCTGTCTTCAGCAGCAGCCGGAAGAACACAAAAAGCTGCAGCTGCAATCAGAACCAGCGCAGTGAGTAAAACGGTTTTCGTTTTCATACATTTCACACTGATATATTCGGCACGAAACGAGATATACCTTCTCTTAACATCAAAAAAATTAGAAGTTATAGATACGTTAGAGCTAAACGCTTCAAATCTTAGTGAAGCATGTAGCGGTCAACCACAATAAAGTCAGTAATGTCTTTTACTGCGTCAAACGGAACGGTGATTGACTCATTCTCAACTTTGAATCCGGTAGTATCAAAGGTCGGGTCCGGACGGATTACCAGACGCAGAAGCTGACCGGTCGGTGCATCAAAGGAGATGTTTTTAATCTGTCCGATAATTTTACCGTCAGTACTCATAACACGCTTTCTGCGGATATTGTGGGTAAACTGTTCACTCTGCATAGTATATTTATTTAGGTTATCTCACTATATATCGGTTTGTATCACAGGTTACAGTGAAGGAAAGACTCTTACAATATCAGAGTGGGTAAGAATGCCTGCTGCTTTGCCATCCTTTGTTACAATAATTCGCCCGACATTCTCTTCCTTGAACCTGCGGATAACCTCATAGAGTTTACAGTCATCAGGAATCGTGATTACATGCTTTATCATCACAGAAGAAACCGGAGCGTCACGCTCGATACCGGCATCAAATGCTGAAACAAGGTCAGTCATGGTAACAATTCCTACAAGATTCCCATTTTCAAGAACCGGCGCGCCGTGAATTTTCTTCTGCAGAAGTGTCTTTGCTGCATACGCAAGAGTCATATCAGGCTCTAATGAGATAAGCGGCATTGACATATACTCGCGCACCATCTTTTTCGGAAGACTCGTCATCTCTGTAGTTGAGATAAGAAGTGAACTGTTAATCTCATATTTTCCAAAAACCACTCCTTTGATTAAGAGTTTGTTTACCGGCGTCGGACCTACAGTAATAGTATCTCCGACCTCAAACACCCGGATGTTTCCGATGATTTTAATCAGCGCGTGGCACAAATCCGCGTGGGTTAGTGTGGTAAAGGCAATCTCATTTACGCGTGCACTGTCACACATCTCCCCGTTTCTTAAAAGAGGGACTTCACTTTCTGAATAGTCATCAGTGATGTTTAACTCAGAATACGCGCGGGATGTCGGATGATACCCTCCTTTCGGTCCCGGAACACCGTCTGCAAGACCTAAGACTTTTAATGCCTGCATCTGATTTCGTACCGTTCCCGGATTTCTGCGGATGATTTCTGCAATCTCTTCTCCCTTAATCGGATGGGAATATTGATGATAGAGTGAGATAAGAGTAATAAGTATATCCTTTTGTATCAGTGAGAGTTCCATTTGTAACAATCTTTCTGACTGCAAAACTAATAAAGGAATTGATACGATGTACTTCGATGATATACCAACAGTGCCTACGGCTGATGAACTGCTTGACCGCGTCTTCCGCCGTGCTGCAAAAAAGATGCGGGAAAAAACCAATAAACGTCATGCTGATGAGGATTTTGTGCGGTCTATTACCCAATCGTCACATGACAAACTTGTTGCAATCATTCAGAGTTTTCCGACATTTGAAGAACTCCCTCCGTTCTATAGAGATCTCTGCGACATTATGTTCAGCATGGATGAGCTGAAGAAAAACTTAGGAATGGTGGGCTGGGCAGCAAAGAATGTGCGCGATGTGGGAAAAGGCATCTCTCAGGGAATGCGCCGTGCAGATACCTTAACCGAACGTAAACGCGCTGTCGCGCGCATTGCCTCAATAGTTCACCGCGCAGATGATGCCCTGCATTACTTAAACGATGCAAGAAATATCTTACGCAAACTGCCGCATGTAAATCCGGATGAATTTACAATAGTTATCGCCGGATATCCTAATGTCGGAAAATCATCATTTATCCGCCTTGTATCAACTGCAGAACCTGAGGTTGCATCATATCCATTCACCACAAAAGGAATTATTGTTGGGCATCGTATGGCGGAGCGCAGAAGAAAAATCCAGTTTATCGACACTCCGGGACTTCTCGACCGAACCGGAAGCGAGCGGAACACAATTGAAAAACAGGCGCTCAATGCACTGGTTTATGTTGCAGACATTGTTCTTTTTGTCATTGATGCAAGTGAAAACTGCGGATATTCACTTGATTCACAACTCAAACTCCGCGAGGAAATTGATGCCCTCGTTTCAGTTCCGATGCTTACCGCAGTAAACAAGGCTGACCTTAAAAACTATGAGGGATTCTTCAACATGTCCACCGTCACCGGAGAAGGTGTGGATGAAGTTCTTGCAGAACTTCTGCGTATCAGAAAAGAAAATCTCATAAAAGAACCGGTTGACATCAGATCAGAACTTCCTGTTCCGGCAGTTACCCGTCACGGCGGCAGGTCGGAAAGTAAAACCGGATATTATAATCAGGATTAGAGCTGTTCTTAAAAGTCCTCCAATACTTTCTTTTTTCCCGTATCATGCGTAATTATCCTTGGAATTACCCAAATGCTTTTATTCTGACAGGTAGATGAAATAATGATAAACATGACTGAATTACCAAAAGCAGCAGTTGTCCGCATTGCAAAAGCAGCAGGCGCAGAGCGTATCGGTGACGAAGCAGCAGCAGCACTCGTTGCAGCAGCAGAAGAATACATCGCAGCAGTCGCACAGAAGGCAACAGGTATCGCAGAACTCTGCGGTCGTGTTACCGTCAAAGCAGACGACATCAAATTCGCAAAATAAATTTATTTTTTGCGGCAGGTAAATGAGCAGGGTTTTTCCTGCTCTGCATTACATTTGCCGGTGTTGACAGATTTTTTTATTTCAGAATTCTTTCGGGAAAAATTAAATCTCTTTTAAGCGATACTCACGCTTTCCAAGATTCATCTCTTCTGCAACAGAGAACTGCAGCTCCGGATTTGTTCCCGGCCAGACACGGGTAAACTTTTCTTCGCCTGCATGATGATGGTCAGGAAGCAGACTTCCTTTGACACCTTCCATACCATTTACCAAGTCATAACACGCTTTATCAAGAGCTACCGGGTCGCGGGATGCAAGAATTCCAATATCAGGCACGATGGGGACATCATTCCACGGAGTGCAGTCACAGTGCGGCGTAATATTTGTTAAGAAATTGATGTAGAGTGTCTTTCCGGTTTTGTTAGCAACAGCCCCTGCAGCATACTCAATCATCCGTTCAACAAACACAACACCGTCGTCCTGCCAGTCGAGGTCGATAGCATGTTTCGGACAGGTATTCATGCACATAAGGCATCCTATGCAGCGTTCCAAGTCTATAGCTATCGATGGACCCTCTATTGAGATACAGAACTCAGGACAGGCGTTTATACACGCTCCGCAGGTGATGCATTTTTTCTGAATTACCAGAGGGCGTGTGGTATGCTGCTCACGTTTTCCTTCGTTTGCGGCACAGCCCATACCAAGATTTTTGAGGGCTCCGCCGAATCCTGCAACTTCATGACCTTTGAAGTGAGAGACAACAACCATGCTGTCTGCGGCAGCGATATCAGAGGCAACCTTTACCGTATCAAAATGCTTTCCATAAACTTCTGTTTCACGGTAATTTCCGCCTTTTAATCCATCAGCAATCAGTACCGGACAGGGAAGAACAGGCCAGGTAAATCCATGCATGGCTGCAGTTTCCAAGTGGTCAGGGGCGTTGCGCCTTCCGCCGATGTAAAGCGTGTTGGTATCAGTTACAAACGGTTTCGCACCAGCTTTTTGAACCTCGCGGACAACTGCAGCGACATGAATCGGATTAACAAAGGCATCATTCCCGCGTTCTCCGAAATGTACCTTTACTGCGGTCAGGTCTCCTTCAGAGACGACAGTTGAAAGCCCTGCAGCTTCACAGAGCGCCTGTAATTTATGTTCAGTATTCCGTTTTGTACTTAATGCACCGGCACGGGCAATATAGACATCTTCCATACATCTTTGTTGGTGCGTATCGTATTCATAAGTTCGCATTGCAGAGTTTATTGAGGATAAGATGAGTTATTCTTCTTAGAAGATACCTTCAATCTTTCTGCCGCAGTTTGCACAGCAGCCGCCCTTCATCCCGCGAGGATATGAATTATACCAGGCACGCTGAATCAGAAGCGAACCGCACGAAGGACAGTATGTCCTGCTGCCTTCAGTGTGTATCACATTTCCAACATACGGATAATACAGTCCGGCATCCTTTGCCTGATTGAAGACTGCATCCATCAATGCTTTTGATGCAGCAGGCACATCAGTCATCTTATACTGCGGCGAAAACGCCGTGAAGTGATGAGGGATGAAAGGTCCAAGAGTATCAATCTCCCACTCAAGCATTGATGCAAGTTCATCTGATGAATCATTTTTTCCGGGAATGATAAGCGTCACCAGTTCCAGATGACGTTTCAGCTCGGACACGCGCACAACAGTATCAAGAACAGGTCTAAGAGATGCACCGCCGCAGACCGTATGATAAAAGTCCTCAGAAAATGCTTTCAAATCAATTCTGAACGCATCCATATAGGGTGCAATTTCTAAAACCGCATCCTCACTCAGATATCCGTTGGTAATCATCGCTGTTTTAATTCCTGCTTTATGCGCAAGACGTGAAACATCATACATATACTCATAGAATACCGTCGGCTCGTTGTACGTAAATGAGACACTCTGTACTCCCTCACGCTGTGCAAGAGAGATAACTTCTTCCGGAGATACTGTTACGGTCTTTGCATCAGCACACTGTGACAGAGTGTGATTCTGACAGTGACGACAGGTAAAGTTGCAGCCGAATGAACTGATAGACAACGTACTGCTTCCCGGAAGAAAATGGTTCAGCGGTTTTTTCTCAATAGGGTCTATCCCGCAGGCAGTAAGTCCGGCATAGGTTTTTGTTTCAAGAATGCCTGAAACATTTTCGCGCACCCTGCAGAATCCGGAATGCCCCGGCAAAATACGGCAGCGCCGCGCACAAAGATTACAGACGCACGTTTCAGTATCGAAAAAGCGTGCCTGCATAAAAATAGGTTATTGGGAAGGATTATTCCTTCTTCTCAGCAGCTTTCTTGGTAGTCTTCTTTGCAGCCAGCTTCTTCTCTGCAGTTTCGCCCTCTGCTTTCTAGGCAGTCTTCTTTGCTGCGGGCTTTTTCTCTGCAGTTTCGCCATCTGCCTTCTTAGTAGTCTTCTTTGCTGCAGGCTTCTTTGCTGCGGCATCGCCTTCTGCTTTCTTGGCAGTCTTCTTTGCTGCAGGTTTCTTCTCTTCCTCTTCTCCTTCCTTCTTCGGGCGCGGGAAAGATTCAACGAACTTTACTGCATCAACTTCAGGGAAGAGTTCAAGTGCATCCTGCATAATCATGTACTGAGTCATGAACCAGTTCTGGTTATACATTGCAATCATTGCCGGGACTTCAATGTAAACAGAGTCCTTGTGTGCGTTGCTGACTTTCATCTCACGTCCGGTAAGGAGTTTGATAGTTCCTGCAAGACACTCAACCGGGTCAGTTACAACTTCTTCGATGGTGTAAACGTACTCGACTTCCTGACCTGCTAACGGGTGGTTGAAATCAACAAGGTATCTGCTTCCAATCTTGTTTACCACAACACCCTCGCGGCCTTCAACAACTAAGCGTTCGAAAAGTTCCGGCTTGTGGTCAAATGCCTTTTTGTCGAGTGCTTTGACTTCATCTTTGTTGTGCTCGCCGAATGCTTTTGCTGCCGGGATTACAACTTTGTATTCAGTTCCGACTTCTTTGCCGAGAAGATCTTCATCGACTCCGGCTAAAACCTGGCCGGCACCAACTTTTACAATTGACGGTGCATAGTTGAATCCTTCACGGAAAATGTTTCCTTTCTTTGCTGCTTCTGCATCGGTAGTGTCAAACGGAACACCGTTTACAGATCCGGTGTAGTTGAGCTTGATATAGTTTCCTGCTTCAATAACCATATGAATCCTTATTCTATAGGTCTTTTAAACATATATGTATTTTTTCTCAGATGCCTTTG
>DALTWR010000053.1 GCA_029986975.1 Methanocorpusculum sp. | reverse complement strand
TTATAACATATATAATAAAAATCGTAAATAAAATCATAATTATTCCGGAAATAACGCCGAGAACGTCGCTTTTCGGGATTATCCAGGAGAGGGATGTCAGACCGAAGGCTGCAGAGATTCCGGCATAGGCATATTTCACCTTCTCTTTTGACAGCAACAATATCGCGGCAAATACAAATGAAAATGCACAAAATACACCAATTACAAGCGTGTCAGGCGGCAGAAGAGTAGCTGCGAACATCAGGATTGAAGTGAACATAAATGTTGAGGCGGTAAGTGCCCTTTTACGTAAGATAAATAAGAGTATGGCACAAATCAGAAGGAAACCTCCAATAACTATCTCCTGATTGAATACTAAAACCTCAGATTCAGGAGGGAGGACTGAATTCAGGATTGTATATGTCTCGAGAAGAATGTGTATAATAAATAACGCAATGGCAAGGAAACCAAATGCGGTAATATAGTTTCTTGTGTCTCTCTTTGTGTTTTCACTCATACCTGCGAAGAGACACGATTCAGCGGCTGTCTGCGGGATTTTCTCATCATCCTCAACCTCAACTTTCTTATTTCTGGTAATTGCAAAGAACAGCCCGGGGACTATGAGAAGCAGAGCCGCCCCGAATGCCAGAGTTGGAATGTCGGCGAATATAATAATTGATGCAACAATTCCCAGCAGCGGGTATATTCCGGAGATTGCTCCTGTCTTTGCAGCACCCAATTCTCTTTGTGCGTAGAGGGTAAACAGGAATCCAAGGCCGCTGGTGAGGAAACCGATTATCATCATGAAGATGATTGTAGTAATGGAAGGAATTGCCGCCCCGAAGAGAGGCATCAGGATAAAAGACAGCAGTGTAACGCCAAATGCCTTGACGATGGATGTTTCAACCGGGTTCCTGCCGGAGACCTTTTTCATAATGTTATTGGAAAAACCATAACAGAAAGTTCCCCCTACAATAAAGAGTGCGCCCGGTGTCAGGGAAAATGCTGTGATGTCTCCGATTGAGAGAATCATCACACCTAACGTAATGAACGTTATAGCAATCCAGAGCCGTTTTGATATCTGTTCCTTAAATATAAAAAAAGCGAGAAGGGCAGTAACTACTAAGGTAAAATTATTGAGGACAGCACCTGTCGCAGCAGTCGTGGTCAGTAAACCATAGTTGACCAGAAGGGCAGCTGCTGTTCCTGCAAGTATGATGATGATAAGATACGGGGTATCTTTCTTCCGCAGATGGTTTTCCGCGTTCATCAGAGATGTTTTTCTCCCGCAAACAGCGATGATTGACATGCCAATCAGCATTCCGAGGTGCAGGAATGCGGAGGCTGACACAGCATCACACTGCTCTACCACCAGTTTTGTTAACGGGGTTTTTAATGCTGTGCACACTGCAGCAACTAATGCACAGGCAACAGCAATAGCGTAGGTGTTTTTTGGGATGCGGGAAAAAATCATCTGTTAATATGTTTGTCATTATAAGTAAATAAGAAATCTGTTCTTCCCGAAAGAGATATTCCGGATAGAACAGCATGCAAGGGATTTTAGCAGAATAACAGGGAGGTAGGGGGAGGCAACTGCTTGTTATCGGGTGAGGGACCTGTTGCCGCTGATGCCGGATAAATCCGTCAGACCTCTATGATAAACCGTTAGACCCCATGATAAATCCGTTAGATACCAAGACGTCAGACCCCGGACTCCCCCATATTGTATCAACTCTATACGGATTTCGTAATTTTGCCACAAGTTGTGGCAAAATCCGGAATAGTTTTATGAATTATATCCGAATGCAGGAATCGTCAACAAGCTGTTGACGATTTGGCTGAACGGGTTATTTTTTCCATTCCCCGGGGTCATACTATTCTCATTTTAACAAAATCAGAGGGGATGTCAAACGTGCTCTTTTCTACGTGAATAAGAAACAGAAGGAGTATTCCCTCCTTCTCTTTGCCAATTCCTATACGTTTTCGTATCCCTGTACGGATGTCTGCGAGGGTTGTGTTGTCTGTCAATATGGACAGATATTGTCAGTTCATTACTATACTGTCCTGTGCGGAAACAGAGGTGCAGCAATCCGCAAAGAACACACAATTGAAACAAAAATCCAAAACAGAAAATAAAAAATAAAAAGGAGAGAATTTACTCCTTCAGAGTGTAGATGTGACCGTAAACGGTCTCGCCCTTGCTCTTCGGGTGGCGTTCGCCAAGGTCACCGATGAAGACGTTGAAAACGTGCTTCTCGCCGTCGACCTCAATTTCTCTCTCGTCGATTTTTCTGTATCCGGGCATCATGACATCGCAGCCGCCAAAGACATAGATTTCGCCTTTGACCATCTGACCGCCGACGCGGCGGTGTGCCTTGCCTTTGATGATGATAGTGCCTCCCTCTGCGTGAGTACCAACGTGGATATCTGCATTGCCTTCGACAATAACAGTTCCGCCGTTCATGAACGTACACAGGTCAGATCCAACGTCTCCTTTAACGCGGATAGTTCCTCCCTGCATACCTCTCCAGTCACCGCGGTATGCTGCTGCAAGATAGTTCCATGCACGGCCTTCGATGGTGAACTCTCCGCCCTTCATCTGAAGACCGGAGAAGGAACGGACGTCTCCTTTAATAGTGAGCTTTCCGCCTTCCATCCATGCACCGGTAAACATATCGGTAGAACCGTTGACAGTGACTTCTCCGGCTTTCATCCATGCACCGATGTACTTGCATTTGTCAGTTCCCTTACCATTTACAATGATAGAGGTCTCTGCTGCAGTTGCACCAGCTGCACCTGCAATCTCGAACCAGTCGCCGAGAGTGTAGTTGCGCTTACCCTCAGAGCACGGGAGAGCTGCGATTGCCTCTGCTCCCTTGCCTGCGAACTTATCCGGAGTGATGCTGTCGCACTCGAGATAAAGATCCGGGACTTTCTTTAAAGTTAAGGTAACAGTTGCCATGTTTAAGCCACCTCGATGTCAATTGCGTGCGGGTTGGGCACGTATTCATCGATAACGTCGTAGTTTTCAAGGTTGATAGAGTAGTACTTAAGGAACTTCTCGGAAACATCGTGCATGACCTGCTTGTTCTCAGGTACATTGCAGTTGACCCAGAAGGTCTCCTTTCCGACCGGCTGTGCATCAAGAACAACACCGTTTTCGACACACTTGACGCCGTCTTTGAATAAGTATGCACACTTGGAGAGTTTCTGCTCAAGCTCTAATCCCTTCGGCATGTTGTCCGGGTTGATGTCGTAAACTGCAACGTTTGCGTTCATACCGGTCTTAAGACCGCCGAACATGCTGTTGATACCAAGGACCTTTGCCGGTGCGGCACGGGTCATCTGGGAGAGTTCGAAGAGTGAAATCTCACGGTCGATTTCGCCTAAGGTAGTTCCTGCACGGACTTTTTCTGCCCACTTGAAGGAATCAAGCTGTGCGTCACGGTACTCCTTATCCATTAACCATGCATATACACGCGGGTATCTGGTGAACGGTCCTGCGTTCGGGTGGTCGGTGGTAATCATAGTCCGCATCGGGTCTTTTGCGTATAATGCAATTTCAAGACCGATTGCCCACTGCATCTCACAGACCTTAACGTTCTTGCCGTAGATGTACGGAACAACACCAGCTGCGGTTTCTAACTCGACATCGACGTTTGCCCACTTTAAGTGGTTTAATGCACACAGGTGGTACTCAAACGGACCGTCTGCGGTCATTGTGGTAGTCTCATCGAGAGTAACGTTACCGGTATCGACAGTTACATTCTTCTGCTTGTTGACGTAGTCCATGACTTCCTTTGCCTTGGACTCGAAGTCTGCCCAGGTAGTTCCTCCGTAGGAGTGGAACTGAATGTGGGTGTGGTGAAGAACGGTGTCACGGTCGAACTTGTTGTCTGCCTTGAAACCTTCTGCAAGCTTAAGAGAGTCGAGGGTTGTAGTGTAGTTACCCGGGTTTCCTAAGTTGTTAGAGTGTAAGTGGACACAGTGCGGCAGGTGGAGATACTCGTTGGTCTTGATAAGGCCTTTGATAATCTCTGCCGGAGTGATGTCGAAGTACGGAACAGGGTCGTTTACCGTAAGACAGTTAAGACCCCAGCCCCAGGCTTCAGATCCTCCCGGGTTGACACACTTGATACCGTATCCTTTAGTCTGACGAAGAACCCATGCAACGTATGCTGCTGCATTGTCGATTTCGTCATTTTTCAGGTACTCGAACATGAACCAGTTGTTTCCGAAAACCGGAAGTGCTGCCTGGTCCATAATCGGAGTGTCACGGATTTCCTCGTGCACATGGCGTGCATACAGTGGCGGCATTGCTGCCTCGTCGAGGAAGGTGAAACCCATACGTGCGTACTCGTATCCGGTCTTGAAGACTGTCGGAACAGAGAAACCGCCTTCAATGTGGGTCTTCGGGTCCAGCTTTGCAGAGCAGCGCTCTCCAAGGCGGAACTTGTCTTCCGGACGGGACCAGCGGCCGAGGTTTACCTTCGGACCTGCAACGTGGGTGTGCACATCAACTGCACCAGCCATGACAGTCTTGCCGGCTGCATCGATGACAGTTGCATTCTTGCCGACCTTGTCAACAATCTTGCCGTCTTTAATGCAGATATCAGCAACGTCGCCCTTATTTCCGGACATAACATCAAAGACATGTCCGTTTTTGATAATAAGTTCAGTCATAGATTAGGCCTCCTGCGGAACAACACGGTTCGGAATCGGGTCCGGAATTTCTCCGGCATCGAGCTTTGCGAGGTATTCTGCTGCATCTTTACATCCAGCTTCTGCTAAGAGTTCATCGACTCTTGCTGCGATACGCTTGAAGATAGTCTCATCATCAAGAACTCCTTCCGGTGCGTCAATACACTTACGGGTCTCGATTGGGACGTTATCCATACGGTAACAGCATCCGCCGACTTCGACACCGACAATGGAACACGGAATGTGTAAGTCGGATAACTCAGTGGACAGGCTCACGTGCGGGTCAAGAGTAATTGACGGGATGTGTGCCATGGTTCTGGTTGCTTCGAACGGGAAGTGTGCTGCTAAGTCTGCTGCAATAGTGAAGCATGCATCGACTTCATGACGGACAAGTAAGTCCACAGAGGTGGTCTCTCCCGGGTTGTGGCGTGCCATGTTGAGTCTGGACAGATCGCATGCATACGGGTAACCGTACTGCCATCCAAGAACCTGACCTGCACCGGTAACGTTGTAGTGACCGCGCATTGCAATGATGGTCGCTTTAGTGTAGGAGTTTAAGTCACGGATGAAGTTGATACCGTTGTCGATGTTGTGGTTTCTTCCAAGAGAGTGGGTAAGTCCCATACCGAAGAAGAGAGTGACGAAACGTCCGCCCTTACAGAGGTCAACAACTTCCTGAAGTTTCTCTTTCGGAACACCGCCGACTTCGTCAGGAATGTCTTCGCCGCGAAGGAGTGTTCTGAGTGCATCAAAGACTTCGTAGTCGTAGGACTGCTTGATTCTGACGAATACATCTGCAACTTTTGCAGTGTCGGTCTCACGGCAGTCAACACAGATAATCTTTCTGCCCTTCTGTCCCTTTGAGGTGAAGAATCCACGCGGGAAGATAGAGTATCTGGACATGTGTCTCGGGTGTGCGTGTGCCGGGTTGCATCCCCAGAAGATAACACGGTCAGCACGGTTCTTGACTTCTCCTAAGGTACAGGACGGAACACCGGTATCCTGAATTGCGAGAAGAGAGGATCCATGGCAGACAGTTGCACAGTTATCAACAATACCGCCAACCTTTTCAGCAAGGAGGTTTCCTGCTGCGATTGCTTCACAGTTAGTGGAAGACCAGCCGTACATTAACGGCTTCTTTGCTTTCAGAAGGGTCTTTGCAGTATAGTCGATTGCTTCGTCGTAAGAAACGGACTTGTAGGTTCCATCAGCCTGGCGCATACGCGGAAGAACAACACGTCCCGGTTTGCTGACGTGAAGGTACTTCTCTGCACCGATGGAGCAGGCGTTTCTGACCTGGACAATCTTCTTTCCGTCGTCAGTTACATCGACTTCAAGATCATCGCAAAGTGTACCGCAGAAGGTACAAATTACGTTCTTAATTGTTTTTGTCATATTTTGTCACCTCAGTATTTAAGACCACATTTTCTGTGCAGTAAGGCAACAGCTTCTTCAATCTTCTCTTCCGGTGCCGGTTCGATAAGGCAGTCAAAGCCGTCGAAACACGGCTCACCGGTAGAGTAGGTGTAGGACGGAACAACAACGTTTGCCCACGGTCCCATCGGGATGTGTGCAAGTCCGGGGTAGTGGCTCTGGGTCGGCTTGCGTACCTTTAAGATAACGCTGCCTGCAGCACTGGTAACTCTGACGTTGGTGTTGTAGTTGATGCCAAGGACTTTGACATCTTCAGGGTCCATATCAATGACAGAACATGCATTGAAGTATTCCGGAGAGGTTTTTCCGGTTTCAATTGCAACACCCTGCTTGATTTCAGTACAGGTGATAACACTTACAATGATACCCTTGCCGTACTTTCTCTGTTCTCCAAGTTTTTTCTGGATTTCCAGAAGAGATGAGTATTCCTGGGTTGAACCGACGAGGTGCGGCTTAGACCAGTCCTCAAAGTCTTCCTTCTGGAAAAGTTTGGATAATGGGGAGTATTCTCCTTCAGCCATATTATAATCCTCTTCTCTTTCTCTCTTCTGCAATCGGGCTCGGACCGATTTCTTTGATGGTGTTGATGACATCAGAGATAACAACTGCCCACT